>NZ_DFOZ01000035.1:12411-71856 GCF_002377005.1 Limnobacter sp. UBA3528
GCTTCGGATTTGTGAAATCGGGGGTTTGAAGTCATACTTGAAATCCAGAGCAACATTCACAAGCCACACCGCATGAGCAGCCCGTCACAGTATCAGTTTGAAGTCCGAGTCAGCACCCAGTTTCTGGAAGAACAAAGCGACAAGGACAAAGGCCCTTATGTATTCGCCTACACCATTGAAATTGAGAATGTGGGCGAGAGGACTGCGCAGCTATTAAGCCGCCACTGGATTATTACCGACGCCCACAACATTGTTCAGGAGGTGAAAGGCGATGGCGTGGTGGGTGAACAACCCACACTGCGCCCAGGCGAGCGATTTGAATACACCAGCGGTTGCCCCCTGCCTACCCCTGTGGGCACCATGAAAGGCAAATACACCTTTGTGGGCGAAGGTGGCGAGCAGTTTGATGTGCCAGTGCCCGAGTTTCTGCTTTCAATGCCCCGGGTATTGCATTAATCCTTGTCTGAGGGTTTACCGGGGCTGGATGATTCATCATCGGATTTTTCGACTGGATGATCGACCCTGGCCCTCAACGTCCACCACATGATGAACACGATCAGGCCCAAGGCCAAAACCATTTCCGCAATGAGTAACCACATGTTCAATCCACTCCGTTGTTGGTGGCCCAGCGCTGTGCTGGCTGCCTTGATTTTATCTGGATGCGCAACTGCTCCGACCCCGAAAACAGCTGAATGTTCATGTCCGGCTGGAGAAAAACAGGTCCAACTAGAGAAAAAAGACGAAAAACCGGCTTTGCCTCTGTTTGTGAAGTCAGACTTTTCTAGCTTGCCGGGCTGGAGCACGGCCAACCACGGCCGTTTTCTGGAGGCATTTGCTGAACAGTGCTCGGTAAACGGCAACGCGCTGGCAAAACGCAAAGCCACGCCCACCGGTTTGCTGGAAGCCTGCCGCAAGGCAAGACAAAATTTGAGCGGCAACGCACTTCTACCCGCACAAATCTGGATGGAAGCAAATTTTGAAGTATGGCAATTTCAACAGGAAGACGGCAAGAAAGAAGGTTTGCTGACTGGCTATTTCGAGCCAATGCTAAAGGGCTCACGCAAAGCCCAAGGCGCCTACAATGCGCCGTTGTACGGTGTGCCCGCAGATTTGATTACTGTAAAGCTGGACGAGCAGTACCCTGAACTGAAAGGAAAGCGCCTGCGTGGACGTTTGCAAGGCAATACGCTGGTGCCCTTCTTTGACAGGGCCGAATGGGAACGCCTTGGACCAGACCGGGAAAAGCCGATTGTTTGGGTGGACGACAAACTGGATGCATTTTTGCTGCAGGTTCAGGGTTCGGGCCGGGTAACCTTGCCTGACGGCAGCGTGATTCGTTTGAGTTACGCCGAGCAGAACGGTCACCCCTACAAATCAATCGGTAAAGTATTGGTGGATCGGGGAGAGTTAACTGCCGCGCAGGCCACCATTCCGGGCATTAGAAACTGGGCAAAAGCCAACCCGGGCAAGCTAGATGATTTGCTGAATGCCAACCCGAGCGTAGTGTTTTTTAAGGAAAACAAAGTGCTGCGTCCTCAGGAAGGCCCCGTGGGAGCCATGGGTGTACCCTTGACAGGCCAACTCAGTTTGGCCATAGACCGGGAAAAAATACCGTACGGCAGCCCAATCTGGATTGAATCCAGCAACCCAGTGACTAACACGCCAATTGCGCAGGGCACCCTGGCGCAAGACACAGGTGGCGCTATTCGGGGACGGGTGCGAGCAGACTATTTTTGGGGAACCGGGGAAGAAGCAGGTGCAGCAGCTGGGCTGACACGCCAACCCTTGAAAATGTGGCTGATTTGGCCCAAGGGCACGCCCCTGCCTGAAAGCGGAAGCTAGACCCAAGGGCACATTGCCTTGTTATTTGGCTCTTGAAGCCGCTGCAATGCGTCGATTCAGATCAGCAGAAGGGATGGCACCACTGACACGTGTGCCATCTTGAAAGAACACGGTGGGCGTGCCCGAAACCCCCATGCCACGCCCCAGGCTAACCAGCTCATCGATGGGTGGATTGCAGTTACCATTTCCGGTGGGGGACTGATCTTTCAGCATCCAGTCATCCCACATTTTGGACTTGTCGCTGGCACACATGACCTTTTGCGCTTTGTCGACAGAATCGCGCCCCAAAACCGGATACACATACGTGTAAACGGTGGTGTCCTGTAGTTTGGTTAAAGTTTCCTTGCGAAAACGTTTGCAATAACCGCAGTTGGGATCTTCAAACACGGCAATCTTCCGGCTGCCAGTGCCGTAGACGGATTTCAAAGCCAAACCTAAGGGCAGGTCTTTCTCAAAATTGATGGCATTGAGCTTATCCAATCTCGCTTCGGTCAAATTGGCCATGGATTTGCTTTCCATGAGCTCACCCAAAATAAGGTGACTGCCACTTGCGTTGGTGTAAATGATCTTCTTGGTGCCATTGTGATTCACCACCACTTCAAACAGACCATCGACAAACTCAATGTCGCTGACTGACACGACCTTCACACCAGAAGCCCCCAAGGACTCATTCACAGCAGCTGTAATACGCTCGACCTGTGATTTGCTTGCGGCTGCCTGCACGGGTTGAACAGATTGGGACAAGGCCCATGCGCCAGCCGACAAGGCAATTACAGAGAAAACAACAGCACTGCTGCGCTTGCGAAGGGACGAAGGTAGATTGAATTTCATAGGCCTGCTTGGGTAAAAATGATGAATTGTAATTAGGACACGCCCGAAGGCAATTTGTTCATTGCGCCAGGACTTTTCAGATCAACTTAACGCATGGCTTGTTGGGACAACCAACGCTTGAGCATGGGTAGCTGGTTGACAAGGTGCATGCCTTTGTTACGAACCCAGGCTGCACCAGGCAAGTCGAGCCGGAACAAGGTGTGAAGGCCATCGGTGAGAAAGTGCACCGGTGTACACGCCGCTTTGCGACGACGCTCCCAGGCGCGCCACAACTGCTCATCGGCAAGCCCCAAGCGCTGCACAGCCAGAAGACGCTTACGAGAGGTGAGTAGATTGGCCAACTCGGCTGCATCTTCCAACCCAAGATTCAACCCTTGACCCGCCAAGGGGTGGATCACGTGCGCGGCGTCACCCATCAACACCACACCGTTGTCGAACCAGACTGGCGCAACCCCATGCTTGAGCGGAAAGGCGTAGGTTTTACCCACAGGCACCAGATCACCATACAGTTCCTGAACAGCACCACCTGAGAGGGACTGCACACGACTGACCATGTCTGCAGGGTTGAGTTGCAGCAGCGCCTGTGACTGGGACAAAGGCATAGACCACACCATGGACACATGCGGCCCAGGCAGAGGCAACATGGCCAAGACGGAATCGCCTGAAAACCACTGACGTGCGGCACCGTGATGCGGCTTTTCAATGGCAAAGGTAGTGACCACGCCTTCGGCGCTGTAGTCATCGAGCGCGAAATCGAGACCGGCTTGCTTGCGGGTTTGGCTTTGCGCGCCATCCGCGGCAATCAGCAAGGGGACACGCACGGTTTTCAAGTTGGTGACCACGGCCCAACCCTCTTTTTCGCGGGAAAGGCCCTCGACTCTTGCGTCAAGCCAATCAATGCCCGGCTGATAGCGCATGGCAGAAAACAACACATCAAAGAGACAACTTTGCTCGATGATCCAGGTGAGGTAATCGACCCCGGTGTCACTGGCATTGAAACGCAAATGGCCCTGCGCATCCCCGCTGGAATCGCCCCAAACCTGCATCTCGGTCACAGGCTGTACTTTCTCGCTTGGGATATTGTCCCAAACCCGAAGCCGGTCGAGCACACGTTGGCTGCGATGCGACAAGGCGAACACCCGGGGATCAAACCGTTGATCGGGATTGGGCTGAAACTGGGGAGAACGAGCGCCGACCACCAGCACTTTAAAACCGGAGGTGGCCAACACCAGTGAAGCGACCAAGCCGACAACACCACAACCGATAATGGCCACATCGTAGCTGGGCGTTTGCTGAGGCTGCAGGCTTGTAAGATTGCTCATGGTCGATAAGGGTCGGCGAGGACTGCTTTGTTAATTATTGAACATGCTACAGCGATTTTGCATTTGTTGTTTGCGCAACGTCAAAGTTTCGGATAAACTTGCGGGCTTCGGTAGTGAACACCACCGAATACGCGTGGCCGAGTAGCTCAGTCGGTAGAGCAGAGGACTGAAAATCCTTGTGTCGGCAGTTCGATTCTGTCCTCGGCCACCACCCACTCCCCTGCACCGCCCGGTGCACCAAAAAAGGGGAACCCCCCTACTGCATTTCCCGAGTACATTGCGGCGATTTCATTAGCTGATACACTTGCCTCATAAGAAATAAATCAAGATTGGCGCCACGCCCTGCTTCACAACGCCACACCGTGCACAGAATGGATCGATGACCAAGCCCAATGAGGTGGCCGAGGCTTTAAGACTGGCCGAGCTGTATCAACTTGCGATTCTGGACACTCAACCCGAAGAGGGATTTGAGGCGATAGTTGATTTGGGTGTGTCTGCATTCAATTGCTCAAGCTGCATCGTTTCATTTGTTGACTCGGACCGGCAATGGTTCAAAGCCCGCCGTGGCTTTAACAGCCTGCATGCAGATGAAACCCCGCGCGACATTTCAATTTGCACCCACACCATCAAGAAAGACGAACCCATGGTGATCCCGGACTGCACCCTGGATGACCGAGTGAAAGACAGTCCGCTGGTGACCGGCTCGCCCTGGATTCGTGCCTATTTGGGCGTACCCATCAAAACTCCTTCAGGTGCCAGGGTAGGCTCATTCTGCTTGATCGACACAAGCCCCAGGATATGGAGCAGTGCTGAAATCAAAATGGCGAAATCGATGGCAGCACTGGTGGAAGTGTCGGTGGCGAACAGGCAGCAACAAGCGCAGGGCACTTATAGGCGCGAGCCCATTTTTCAGGATGGACACCGCAGTGACTTTGCTGGCCACGAACAATCCTATGCAAGCTGGAGAAGACAAGGTGACGAAAGTTTTATCGCCCTGTCACCCAACCTGGAGGACTGGCTTTGCTTGAGCCATAGCCCAAGAGTGAACTGGGCCTGGTTCAACAGCCTGATTGTAAGGGAGGATCGGCACGATGTTGAACTGGCCAGAGAGCTTGGCGACGGGAAGGCTTTTCAATATCAAATTCAGCTGCCCAATGGTCGTTTACTGACGCTAAAGGAACGTACTTACAAATCCCCCGAGGAGGAAGGAGAGACACTGACTGTGGGGCTGCTACAAAATGTGGCAGTGGCTGCACAGTTACCACGTGCGGCAATCCAGGGCCGCCCCAATCCACTGGACACCCTGAAAACAAACACCTCGGGGTTTCTTGCAGAATCAACGCGAGGTAAGTGTGTACTGGATTTGAACTTCAAATTGGTACAACTCGGGCAGGTTGACGACATCGAGCTTCACCGGGTGAAAGACAACCCGTCCATACTCGATTTTATTTACGAGGAAGACAGGGAAAACCTGATTCGGGAAATGGAAACCGTATTGGGCACGCGCCTGAAGAAAAAAGCATTCGCCAGGATCAGGCTACCCGACTGCAAACCCGTATGGACTCGCTTTGTGATTGACCGCCCCGCCCCAGGAATGGAAAGCAGCCGCAAAGCACTGGTGCTTCAATACACCAAGATGGTGAATGAATCGACCATGGTTGACCGGAATCTCTTTGATCAGACTTTGCTGGGAATGACTGAAAAGCTGGGGGGATTGGGCACCTGGTTTTACCATGTCGACAGCGGGCTGCTGAAGGTGAGCGATCAATTCAAAGCGATCTGCAAAGCCAAAGACTTGCCTTTGGGTAGTATTTTCGAACTGACAGAATTGTTGACCCGATTGACCGGAAAGAATATGGCGTCAACCCTCATCGAATGCATCAACAACCGCCAGGCCGCCAGCATTGAATGCGAGGTTAACCTCGACGGATTGACTGGGCAGCGTTGGTTTCGCTTTAGCTTTCAACCGATCAGCAACGGCCTGGGCAGTAGCAGCGGCCTGTATGGCTCGGTTGAAGACATTACCCACACCAAGCACCTTGCCCAGGAGTTGTCCCGGAAAAGTACCGCGCTGAACCAAGTACTGCATACGCTGACTGACGGCACGCTTGAACTAGACGAGGCCTTGCAGATTGAGGCCATTGATGCAAAGGCCCGACCTTTGGTTTTGGGCAAAGAACCGTTTGTTCACCACGCGGCCATTGCCGAAGTTTTGCCTGGACTGGATACGCAGGAGATTCGAAAACGCCAGGCGGAACTTCGACGGCTAGGTACTACAAAAGACTATGAATTTTTCCACGCCAAAACTGAACGTTGGCTGCGATTCAAATTTTTACCCAGCGAAGATGGCATTTCTATTTTGTTGCGCGACATCACGCAGCGCAAGGCCATGTACCGGGATTTGTTCATGGTGGGGTCTGCAATTGAGCAGATCAATGAAGTGATCATGGTGACCAACGACCTGGGCAGCAATGCCACTTCATTTCAGTGTATTTACCTGAACTCGGCTTTTGAAAATGTGACGGGACAAGCGGTTTCGAAGTGGTTGGGTCGTAACCCTTATCCTTTAATCGCAGACCGCTTGCCTCTGCGCGATTTCAGAAAACTGCTGGTTCACCTGCTGAAACGTGAGAAACTGACCATCAAAACCCGCTACGAAACTGACGGTGGTACGCATGTGCCCTGCGAAATACTGGTGTCGCCTTTTGTCGACAAAGAAACCGGAACACCATGGTCTTTGATTGTTTTCAGGCCATCGAGCGCTTGATAATAGGCGCACTCTAAAAATAATATGATTTGAGCCTGCTTTTGAATTTTGCCCTGACATTGCACAAATTGCTGAAGGCCGCCGCACTTGCGACGGGTCTTGCGCTCGCCCATGGGCAGGCCATGGCAGTGGACTACTCACTCAGCGGATTTGGCACTGTTCAATACACACTGGGTGACAACGAACAGAAGTACCTGCGTTTCATCAACGAAGACGGCACGTTCAAAGTCAACTCGATTTTGGGCGCGCAGCTGGATGTGAAATTCAACCCGCAACTGAGTGCAACAGTTCAGTATGTTGTCGCCCCGAAGCTGGACAACGATGAAGGCGTTGAAATTGACACCCGCTGGGCTTTCGCCACCTACAAGCCCAATGACAATTGGAGCTTCCGGGTTGGCCGCCAGCGACTGAACTTTTATCTGGATTCCGAAAATCTGGATGTTGGTCAAACTTATGTGCCAGCCAATTTAAGCCCTGAAATCTATTACAACGCGGGTGTTCTTGGCACAGACGGATTCTCGGCGAGCTACCAGTTTGAAGACACCGATGGTCGGTATTGGCGCCTTCAGGCCATTGCTGGCAACAGGGATATTATTCAACGGCTGTCTAACACCACGGCCGACTTCCCCACCAATCGCTATGAAGTCGCAGGGTTCGTGATTGGTGTAGACGGTGACAAATACCGCTTGCAACTTGCACATCATGAATCCCAGCTGGATCGGGAAATTCTCCAGTTCAATGGTCGGCGCGTTGTTGGGGGTTCGCTCAACGCGAGGCTACATTTCACCAATTTAGGTGCAGAGTACGACTGGCAACGCTACACGCTTCGCGCGGAGTTGAGTCAGCTCGAGTTTTCATCGACCAACAAAGGTGTGATTCCTGCTTTTGGACCACAAGTCCAGATTGTAGACACGCCGGAGTTTGAAGAGCATGGCGGCAACCTCACGCTGATTCGCAAAATTGGTGGGCAACATGCGGTTTACACCAGCCTGGGCCGCTTCATTTCCGAATTTGATGATCAGTACTCAATCGCGATTGGTGGAAAGTATGCATTGAGTGCATCTGACTCGCTCAAAGCCGAGATTCAGCATGTGGTCGAAAAAAATACTCGGCCTCAGCTGTCTGACAACCGAATTCCCAACACCACGTTCAATTTCCTGAGCGTGTCTTACAACTGGGTGTGGCAATGATTGCACGCACCACCAGTTTCGTGAAGGCAGCAACATCGATCGGCTTGTATTTGATGTTGGGTGTGGTTGGGGCTGCTTCCGCCGAGGTTTACGTGGTGTCGTCGGCGAGCCACCCGGTGAACGAAATCGCGATTCGTGAACTGCGCAGTATTTACAAGGGGCGTTTAAGCCAAGTTAACGGGCATCGCTTGACACCGTTGAATACCGCTCCCGGCACGACCGACCGTGATGAGTTCTTAGAACGCATCATGAACTTGAACGAGCTAGACTACACCGGCTACTGGCATGTACGCCGATACACAGGCCAAGGAACGCCCCCCGCGGAGGTTGAGAGCAAGGAAGCGCTGTTCGCGACGCTGAAAGAGCGGCCTGACGGCATTGGCTACCTGTGGGTTCCCGCAGGTACCAAGCCAAAATTGCCTGAAGGTTTGAAAGTGATTCGCTTGAAGTAATTCAATGAAAGCCTTCTGGGCTTGATTCCGTTATTCCTTGGTGTAGCCTTTGCTTAAAGGCAGCCACCAGGTGAAACCAAACACCAATGTTTTCAACACCACCTTGCCCACCGGAAGATTCAATGCGCGCAGGCGATTGATGGCCAGCGGAATTTCAAGCACATGGGCCAACAAAATAATGGCCGCAAATAGGGTGAGAAAAGGAACGTGAAAGCCCAGCAGCCCGACCAATGGGACGATCAGCCAAAAAACCACCAAACCGGCTTGAAGCCCGTACCAAACTCTTTGCTCGCCCATGTATGTCCCCTGCTTTTATTGATGTAGGGAAAGTTTAACTCAACGGGTGAGCACCGCAGTGTTGAAGCAATCCATGTTGTCAACTTGAACGTAAACTTCATTGGCTTCAAGACCCAGTACTTCAAGAATTTCATCAAGACCGCCACCCAACGAGTTTAAACCCGCCCGCAATACCGGGTTAGTGGCCAGCACATTGAGAATTCCGTTGAGTGCGTTTACACCCGTGTTCAGGTTGGTCAATAAATTGCCAACGCCCTGAGAAGCCTCAAAACTGTAGGAGGTGGTTACGGTGGGGTCTGGATAGCCCACCATAGGCACGTCATTGGCGCTGCCACTGCCAACGTTGGCGTTGACGGTACTCTGTCCCAACAATGGCAAAGAAGGCAAGCGCAGTGCAGCCGCGATTGGAGTCGAATCCAGATCAACTGCAACCGAAGAATCGGACTGAGGCAGCTTGCAGTCAATGTCTTTGATGTCGACAGAACCTCCACCAGCGGTCACCGTTAAATCAAGCACACCAATTCGACTCGAAACCGCAACCTGTTCGGTGCGTGCCGTAGCGATTACTCTCCCATCCGTGTTCCGCTTGGTAGCGACAAACAACTGGGGGGGGCTCAGCACTGAAACATTCAGCGTGTTGCCCAAATTAAGGCGAATGCCATTGCCACCCACCCCACTTGCCGCGGCAAAGCTGGAGGCGAAGGCCAAATTGCCCAACCGAACCGAGGCGCCAGCAAACTCGGAGTCTCCACTGGTATCCGCGGACAATATTTCACTGAGCAAAAAGTCGACTGTGTCTGCCGGACCATTGCCAGGAATTGCAATGACTGGAGCCTCGGGACCTGCAACATTCAGCGCCGCATCCAGCAAACGAGCCGCCGTAACTTCGGTGTTCAACAAACGGGCCATGTCGAGTTGATCACCCGCACCAAAAACACCCAGCTCAACACCCAATTGCAGTAAATCCACTTGAGTATTCGATGCCAACAAACCCTGGAAACCCAGCAAATTCAAACGAAGCTCAGAGCCGATCGCACTCATTAAAGGAGAAAGGCTTGAGCCATTCAAATTCAAGGCCAACAGATTGGTACCCACCAAGCCCGAGATCACCGGGGTCACAGTGGCTTCGGCCACGGCCACCACAGGCTCGGTGCCCAAAAACGCAGCGGGCACATTTCGCACCACGCGTACCAATACAGAACGGTCGCATGCGTTGGCGGGCAGCAAGGTATCTGTGCCCCTGACATTGCAATTAATCGAAATGCTGTCAGTGGTGTCGTCAAGGCCATTTCGCCTTGCGTAATCAACCGCTGCGGTAAAGCCCTGCGGCGCGTTGCCAATATCGCTGGCGGCAGCCTTGGCGGCCAGGTCGGCAATGCGTTGCACTTCTTCCTTTTCCCAAACCACTTGCCCCAAACCCAACACAGCCAAGGCACCCACGGTCATCAACATGATGAATACTGTGAGAATGGTCATGGCACCGCGCTGGCGGGAGGACACTGAAACTGACCTGGAAAATTGTGTGGACATGACGATGCTGCAATGGCGAACAAGCTTGATTTTGCATGAAAAGCCATCAATTTGATATGCAAAGCTAACGGGAAATCAGCATTCAGATCGTGTTTTCAAGGCTGGCTTATTTACCGTCTTTCAGAAACTTGCCAAGAATTCGCTTGCTGGGTTTGAGGCGACCAACCAGTGCTTTGGCCACGCTGGCGATGATTTCCATGGGGGCTGCAAGTCGGGAAGTTTGAGCGTGCGCGCCCAGTTCAAGCAAGGTTGCGGTGTCAAGAACACCCGTTTTACCCTGCAGCAACACAACACCCAATTCAGGGTTGTTCGCCTTGATTTGGTGAAGCAGTGGGGACTGACTGGCCTGCTCCGCATCAATCAACATGACCTTTACTTCATATTGATTAATTGAACTTTCAGCATGCTGCAGAGCCGGGCAGGACAAAACACGCTCAAATTGGTTGGAGGCCGTGAGTTGAGCTTCCAGCGCCAAGCGTGAGTCCTTGTTTGAATCGACGATAAGCACCGTGGTCATTGCCCCCTCCATTTGGTATTTGGAAGTTGTTTAGCAATTAAAGTGCCAGAAACAGGACGACAAAACAGCCCGTTTTGGTGCAGGCTCTGAATTCAAACTGTGCTTAGGCCCTGCCGAGCATGCCCTTGACTTCTCGCCACAAGCTGTCGATTTCGGCAGCCGCTTTGGAATTCGGCGCGAACTCATTGACGGATTTACCCAAGCCAACACTGATCACAAAGTCGTTGCGCTCATGCACGATGGTGCGGCAAATTTTAGCGGTGGCCTTGAGTTGTTCAAATACAATTTCAGGGGTGCTGCTGAACACGGAAGCACCATTGATGACCCAGGTCACCTTGCTGCCGGCATCGGATGCCCATTCCAGGGTGCTGCTTGCACTGTGAATATCAAGCGGGCTCGCTTTGGTGGGAATCAACACCAGGTCAGCATGCTCCATGGCGTCTTTGACCCATTTTTTGTCCGTGGGGGGCATGTCGATAAACACGTAGTCATAGCCTTCGTCCTCAAGCTCGGAAAGCTCAATCACGATGTCATTGAAACCCACTTTTCGCACATCCGGATAATCGGCCTCTCGCAAGGAATCCCAAAAACGGCTGGAGCCCTGAGGGTCAAGATCAAGCAAGGCCACTTTTTTCTTGCCCTGCTGACTGGCCAAGGCAGAAAGATTCAGGGAAAGCGTTGTTTTTCCAGCCCCGCCTTTGCGGCTGCTAATGATGATGGTTTTCATGGGTGGACATCCTGTGCAATAGGAAATTAAAGCAATATCGAGAATTTATTCTAACCTGCCTATGCAGTGGGGAAAAAGTTGTTCGATGCGGCTTGGCCGCAACGGCATTTGAATGCTTTGTCGGGTTTGCCACAGGGGAATTTGGTCGGTCAACAATTGGCTTCCCACCCAACCGTCTTGCCCACCCAACAACACAAAATGATTTTCATCGGGGTCGGACAAGTCTGAGAGATGTCGGCTTTGAGAGCCGTAGCTGGTTTCATCAAAACCCCGAATCAAATTGTGTGCATTTTTCATCAAGGTTTCCCGGGAGCCCGCAGCAGGAAACGATTTCGAAGAAAAAAGCTTGCCCAGCAAGGGCACATGCCCAAGTACATGGCGCAAGCGGATCTTGTGCAAATTGCCCCAAAGTTGCCAATGTTGCGCCTTGCGATTTGCCTCATCCACGCACAGCGGTACCACCCTGTCCCGTTCGGCATCGGTAAGATTTTCAAGGTCTTCCATCAAACATGCTGACAGATAAGACCATTGATCCATCAGGCTTGGCGTTCGACCCGCGTGGCGCAAAACCGACAGTTGTTTGACCAAGGCGGCCAGCAAAAACTCGAATTGAAGGGCTGCAAAACTGTCGGCTGTGTAAGCACCACTCCACAAATCAATTGAATTACACAACACGGTCTGCTCACTGTTGAGCAAGTGAGGGCGGCAAAACTCAGCCAATTGACTCGACAACTGATCGGCCAACGGAGAAGTGACATCCAGCTGCAGTGCCAGCAAGGCCTGTGGACTTAATCGCTTTTGAGAATTGAACAAGGCTCGTGCCCGCATGACACGATCGTCACCGTTGAACAGAAACCCCAAGCCGGTTACTTCTGAAGGCCTGTTGTTGGCAGACACAATAAAACCAGCGGCTGGGTTAATCACGCTGGGAAAGTCGCGGGCACACACTCGCACCGACCAGTGTTCACTGGCCATGGACTCGGCCAATACCCAATCGTTTTCGGGGAAACCAGGCCGCTTGGGCAAAGTAGCGGCCAGCACATGGCCAATATTTCCCGAGGTGTCAGCCCCAAGCACATTGAGTGGCGTAACGCCCACGCCATGCATGGCCTGCTGCAATTGCTCCACATTTTCAGCCTTCATGCCCAACAAAAAACTGGTGATTTCGTCGGTGGGCCAGTGCCCGGCCCAACGCAAGGAAAGATGGTCTTTGCCACACAGACGGCCCAAGGCTGCGCAATCGGTGAGCACAGGACCATGAGGGGAGAACCTGAGTTTTCTGCTTCGGGACCAGGAAAACCGGACCCGGATTTTTACGAGTTGCTCAGCCGTATTGTGCAAGGTGCTGTCATCGAGACGCACGAGGTCGGAGGATGCCGCACGCAAATTGGTACCGCCCCAGGCCAGGCTTGGGTTTCTTCCAAGACCGAGTATAGGCACACCCGGAAACATCAAGCCAACACATTGGTAAGTTGGCGTGCGCAGCCCCACCATCATCCACACATTGGGCAGGTGCTGACCCAGGTGCGGGTCGTTTACCATCAGCGGCTTACCGCTTTGGGTACGTGTGCCATGCACCACGATTGAATTGCTGCCGGAACGAGAAAGACTATTCAGAAATTCGCCGATTTGTTGAGCCGTGCTGGGCTTGCCAGAAACTGGACTGTCGAAACTGGTGGACACACCCGCCCCCACTCGGCGAAGCCGGTTCCACCATTCAATGAAGTCACCGGACAGGCGATGCTCGATGAGTGAGAAGTAAATGGGCCAGTTCACATCGGCGCCAGCCAGACGACCAAACAGCAGAATGTCCAAGGGGGTGTAAGGTTCGGGTTGAATGCCCAAAAACTTTTCATCCACTCCACGCTTGCGCTGAGCTTGAACACGGTTCAGCCCTGCCACAAAGCCTTCAACCCATTCTTGACTGCTTTTGGGCATATTGGCCCATATGTCCGGAGCGGCACGGCCAAAATCGAGCAAACGAATGAGATGGTCCATGTCAACGAAGCCACGGCCACCCATTTCAGAAAGCCGACCTTGGGCCAAACGTTTCAGAAACTGCAACTGCGGACCACGCTGAAACTCGGTGATTGCGCCCAACGCGAAAGCACCATCGCGGTCTGAATTTGAAAAAATGTAGGGTACAAAAAATTCGTTGAACCGGATGAAAGTACCCGCCGGAAACGGCAAGTTCAGAGCTTTGAATTGCTGTAACCGGTCTTCGAGCGTGTAAGTGGGATAGCGGACGGACAACCAGCCCATGGAACTGGACAAGCGGGCGATTCCCCGTGCAAGTTTACGCAATACGGGGTTTTGGGAAGGACCGAGGGATTTGAGCAAAGCTGGTCGGTAAGGGGTTCGCCCTTAAGAAAGACCGTAGGAGACCAGTTTGCCCAAGCGCTTCTGGAATTTTTTTTGCTGGCGCTGCTGGCGGGCTGCTTTAAACTGACCACCCAGCTTGTTGACCCAAACCATGGCTTGGCGCATTGAACACACTCACATTGAAATGATTTCGAAATGTGAGTGTGGGGCCTTCAGGTTTCAGGGATGTGACAGAACTGACTTAAATACTCAGGCCACTTTCTTTTTGCGTTTTGCCGCGGCCGCCTCAATCTCGGTGTGCATGGCCACGAATTCCTGACTGAGCTTGTGCGCAGGCATGAAATGGATCATTGGCTTGGCCGCCTCATGGCTTTCACGAATTTTGACGGATGAAGAAAGACAGGTATTCAACACTGGGTGCCCCTCTTCCAGTAATTCAGCCACCAATTTTTGCGGCAGGCTTGCGCGCGGCTGAAACTGGTTCACCACAATGCCTTCCACTTCAAGCGCAGGGTTGTGGTCGGCACGGATTTCATTGAGTGCATCCATGAGGTTGTACAAAGCACGGCGTGAAAATTCATCGCAATCAAAGGGAATGAGCACCGAATCGGCCGCAATAAGTGCGGAGCGCGAGAAGAAGTTCAAGGCTGGGGGCGTGTCGATGTATACACGGTCGTAATGGCCTTTCAGTTCATCGAGCGCTTCACGCAACTTGAAAATTTTATAACGCGATTCAAGTTTGACTTGAAGCTCTTCAAGTGCGGGGTGGCTGCCCAGCAAATCGAGGTTCTCATAAGGCGTTTCGACTACAAATTCAGCGCTTTTCTTGGGGCGAATTTTGAAGTTCAAGGCTTGATCGAAGAAATCGGCAAGAGAATATTCAAGTGGAGCCGAGCCACGGCCCATGATGTATTGGGTGCTGTTGCCCTGAGGATCGAGATCAATCAACAGCGTTTTCAGACCGCTGTTGGCCGAAATAGCCGCCAGGTTGCTGGTGATGGTGGATTTGCCAACCCCACCTTTTTGGTTGAAGACCACCCGACGCATGTAAACACTCCCTTTAGACGATTTTTTTCAATACTGTAACAACTTTTTCGAACACTGTGCCATAGGGAGCGCGCAGCAGAGGCGCGGCGTTGAATCTGGATTGCTCCAGAACAGGTTTGAGTTGGGACATTGCATTGAACCCCACCAAGCCGTGATAGGCACCCATGCCACTTGCACCGACGCCACCAAAGGGCATGTGGTCGTTCAGCACATGCCACATTGCATCGTTCACAGTAACACCGCCGGACACGGTTTGGCTCAATACCAGTTCTTTTTCGGCCTGCTTGCTGACAAACAAATAAAGCGCGATCGCCCTTTCTTTGGATTGAACCTGCGCGACAGCTTCTTCAAGGGTTCGATAAGCAAGAATTGGCAAAATAGAGCCGAAGACTTCCTCCTGCATGACTCGCATATCAGCGCTGGGGTTGACCACGAGCGTGAGAGGAAACTTCTTGGCTGAAGGCTCGAATACCTCATGGGCAGGATTGATCTCGATGATTTCTGCCCCCTTTTTTCGGGCGTCTTCGACCAGATCACGCAAACGAGCCATGTGCTTTGAATTGATGACACATGACACATCGGGGTTGTTTCGAATGGTGGGGTACTGCTTGTGGGAGGCCCGCTTTACCTCCGAAATAAAACGCCTGAGCTGACTTTCATGCACCATGGCGTAATCGGGTGCAACACACACCTGCCCTGCGTTGATCATTTTACCGTGAGCTGCACATGCGGCAGCCTGCGCCACATTGCCGCTGGGCGCAACAATCAAGGGAGACTTGCCCCCCATTTCAAGGGTGACTGGGGTGAGGTTTTCTGCCGCGGCCTTAGCCACCAGACGCCCTACCCGTTGCGAACCGGTGAACAACAAATGGTCAAACGGCAAACGGGAAAATGCATCGGCCACGGTTTCATCGCCTTCAATAACCGCCACGTGTTCTTCCCCGAAATTGTTTTCGAGCAATCGGGCCATGAGCGCCGAGGTTCTCGGGCTGTACTCGCTGGGTTTCAGCATGCAGCAATTGCCCGCAGCCAACGCTGAGGCCAGGCCTGCAAAACTGAGATACACCGGAAAATTCCAGGGTGTGATAATGCCAATAATGCCCAAAGGTTGGGGTTTGATGTACGACACCGACGGGCGAAGTTGCAGGGGTGTGGGCACTTTGCGTGCCTTCATCCACAAACCCACGTGTTTACGACTGTGCCGAACAGCAGACAGGCTGCTGACGATGTCGAGCATGGTGGATTCGTGTCGGGAACGATGGCCGAAGTCTTCCGACATGGCGTCTAGCAACTCACTTTCGTTGCGAAGAATAATCTCTTCAAGCAATTCGAGGTTGCTGATTCGCTCTTGTTTACTGGGGTGAGGATTGGCCCGATAGGTTCGCTGTTGGCAATCGAACACATCCTGCAATCGTCCACTGACCAGTTGTAGGTTATCGACTCGATCCAACAATCAACTCTCCATATCAATGAGGTTTGATTGTGAGGGCGCTAACAGTTGTACACAACCCCCTCAAATGAACTGTGTTGAAATGAAAAAACGGGCCGATAAAGCCCGTTTTTTCAATAACTTACAAATTTCTTACAGAAATTACACCTTTTCACCACGACGATCGAGGAAGTAGGCCAAAGCTGGCAGGAACACGACTGCGCCCACCATGTTCCACAAGAACATGAAAGTGAGCAACAAGCCCATGTCGGCCTGGAACTTGATGGGCGAGAATGCCCAGGTGGCCACACCGATACCCAAGGTTAGGCCAGTAAACACAACCGCCTTGCCGGTGGATTTCAGGGTTTCAAAGTAAGCGTCAGCAAACGGCATGCCTTCTTTCAAATACTCCTCAAGCTTGCCATAGATGTAAATGCCATAGTCCACACCAATACCCACACCCAGAGCGATCACCGGCAAGGTAGCCACTTTCACGCCAATGCCCAGTGCAACCATGAGTGCTGAACACAACAAGGAGGTGAGCGCCAGAGGGGCAATAATACAGATGACAGTGCGCACGGAACGGAAGGCCAGCCAAACCAGAATAGCCACTACACCGTAAACCCAGATCAGCATCTCGGTTTGAGCGCGTTCCACCACTTCATTGGTGGCTGCTTCAATACCGGCGTTGCCCGCAGCCAGTTTGAACACAGCGTCACCCGTATCGTTTTTGGCGATGAAGTCTTCGGCCGCTGCGACCACGCGCTTTAGCGTGTCAGCCTTGTGATCTTCAAGGAACACAATGATTGGCATGAAAGAACAATCAGAACTGAACAGACCGTCGGACAGGTTCATGCCGCTGATAGTACCGTTCAACACAAACTGGTTACGGTTCAGTGCATTCCATTTCAAGTCACCTTCGCTGTACGCGCTGATCACGAACTTGGAACGGTCGGCCAGAGAAATACTGCTTTGCACCCCGGGTACCTGTTCAATGGTCCACTGGAACAAATCGACTGCGGCCAGCGTGTTGTACTTGATACAACCGTCCATCTCGGTTTCAACCATGACCACGAACACATCGGTACTGGTGGAATAGTTGTCGGTGACATATGCGTTGTCCAGGTTGTAGCGAGAATCGGCGCGCAGCTCGGGGGCGCCCTTGTCAAGGTCACCAATTTGTACATTGGCATTGCCCCACAAGCCGACGGCCAACAAGGCCAAAGCGACTGCCAAGGCACCTTTGGCCATTTTGGCCTGTGCAAAACCAGCCAGAAAGTGCCACAACTTGTTGCTGCCAGATTCCTCTTGCTGCAACTTGGCCACCGCCTTTTCGTCGACACCCACGTAGCTCATGATCAAGGGCAGCAAAACCAGGTTGGTGAGAATAATCACCGCAACGCCTACCGAGGCCGCAATGGCCAAGTCGCGGATTACTGGGATGTCGATCACCATCAAGGTGGCGAAGCCGAAACCATCGGACACCAACGCAGTTAGACCGGCAATGTACAAGCCACGGAAGGCCAAACGGGCTGAGTCTAGCCTGTTGTGCCCCTCACCTTGCTTGTGGGCGATGGCACCCACAATTTGCACACCATGGCTTACACCGATCGCGAACACCAGAAAAGGCACTAACATGGAGTAAGGATCGAGCCCCATGCCCATGGCATTGAGCAAGCCCAACTGCCAAATCACGGCAGTGATTGAACAGGCCAGTGTGGCCAAGGTGCTTTTTATACTGCGGGAATAGAAAAACAACATGACCAAGGTGATGAGCACCGCGATGCCAAAAAACATCACCACCTGTGTTGCACCTTCAATGAGGTCACCTACAATTTTCGCGAAACCAGTGACGCGGATTTCAATTTTGTCGGAATTAAACTCATTGCGAAGTTCGGTTTCGATTCGCTCGGAGAACTCTTTGTAGTCCAGACGGTTGCCAGTTTCCGGGTTAATTTCCAGCAAAGGCAGATACACAATCGTGCTTTTGAAGTCGTTGCCCACCAAGCGACCAATTTGCCCGGAAAGCTCGACGTTCTGGCGAACTTGGGCAATGCTTTCAGCGTCACCGTTGTAGGTGGCGGGAATCACCTGCCCGCCTTCAAGGCCTTCCTCCGTTACCGAAGTCCAACGCACGTTGGCAGTCCACAGTGACGCCATTTCCGGGCGATTCACACCGGGAATATAAAAAGCTTTGTCGGTCACCTGCTTCAGTGTTTCAAGGTATTCGGCATTGAAAATATCGCCTTCCTTGGCTTGTACAGTGACACGTACCACGTTACCGAGGCTGGTGAGGTCGGCCCGGTTTTCAAGAAAGTTGACCACGTACTCGTGGTTGGTGGGGATCATTTTTTCAAAGCTGGCCGCCACTTTCAGCTGCGTGGCCTGCCAGGCCAGCACAATTGTTGCGATCAACATGAGCAGCATCACCACAGGGCGCTTGCTGAAAATCAATCGCTCGGCCAAAGGGGCTTTGGTTTTGGTTGAGTCTGGAGAAGTCATTTTGTATGGGGTCCGTTATTTGAATTCAGACAGGGGCAAGGTTTTAAAACCACGCAGACCCGCCAACAGAATTTCTTGATCGTTCAGTTGCACCACACTTGCGGAAGGCAGCTTGTCGGCACGACGTGCCACCTGAATAGTGCGGAAGTCGTCGGTGCTGCGCGCCAGAATACCGCGCGAACCCACCACCACCATGGAGCCATCGGCCAGCACAGTGGCGCCGCTGAATGTTTCTCGCAAATTGGTGCTTACCTCTTCCCATTGCTCACCACCAAACGGCAAACGGAAAGCGTTGCCTCGCAAACCAACTGCGACCATGGTGCGGGTGTCAGGCGCTTCCAGCAATGCAAACACCGAACCGTCATAATCAATTTTCTTGTTGGTCCAGGTTTCGCCTTCATCAGCGCTCACCAACACTGTACCCTGCTCACCAGCCACCCAAATTTCGCCGGTTTTAGACAGCAGCATGGTGTTCAAGTGATAATTGTTGGGGTTGTTGGTGCGGTCACCCAGATAAGTCCAGCTTGCACCTTGGTCGGTACTTTTCAGCAACTGACCGTAAGCACCCGCCACAAATACATTGCCGTTGCCATTCACGATCACATCCAGCAACGGTTTGGAGGGGCCTACTTCAAGATCGCCCTGTGCGGTGTCCACCACAAATGCAGCTTCTTCGGCTGCCACCTCGAGTGCTTCACGCACATCGGCAGGTGCATTTTCAGGCAGGTTATCCACTTGTTCTTGCAGTGCATCGGCTTTGGCCTGAACAATGTCGAGCACAAACTGGTTAATGGTTCCACCGTCGATCAATTTGACCCAATTCACACCACCATCTTCGGTTTTCAACACCACACCGTCATGGCCCACTGCGTAGCCCACGGCCTCGTTGGCAAAAGCCACCGAAGTCAAGGTAACAGACACAGGCACTTTGCCCGCAGTCCAGGTTTGTCCGTTGTCTTCGCTTTTCAGAATTTGACCAAACTCGCCCGCTGCAAACAGGTTTTTACCGACACGCTCTACATCAATCAGCAATGAGCGGGTTGCATTCACGCTTGGAATTGCGGGTATTTGAAGCAAGTCAACCTTGGCCGTAGACAGACTGCCGTAGGTAATCAAACCCGCGCACAGCATGGCACCCAATAGCAGCGTGGAGGCCGCTTTGTTGGAAAAACGATTCCGGAGAAACATTGAAGATCCTTTGAAATTAAAAAAGGCTACAAAGGGCCAATGCCCCCTGTAGCCTGAATTTACCTAGCGATTACTGAACGCCGAGTCGACGCAGGCCGGCCGGTGTGTAATTGGCGCGGTCTGGTGTGAAGTCAAATACGAAGGGCTGTTCTGCTTCATTGGTCAAACCAATGGTGAGGTAACGGCCCGCTTGCAAGTCGTACAAGGCTTCAGCAGCGTAGAAAGGAACCATTTCGTTGTAATACTGAATGTTGTGGGCTTCAGCAACGCGCCACAATGCACCCTTGCCATCGTAGTGATCGATGATGGAGGCTTGCCAGTTGTCTTCGTTCACAAAGAATACGCGCTTGGCGTAAATATGGCGTGCATCGCTCTTCAAGGTTGCTTCCACTTCCCACACGCGGTGCAACTCATAGCGCAGGTGCTCTGGGTTCATGTGCAGTGGCTGGTGGATTTCCTTGTAAGTCAGCTTGTTGCTGGCCAAACGATAGGAGTTGTACGGAATGTACATTTCCTTCTTGCCTTTCAACTTCCACTCATAACGGTCTGGCGCGCCATTGAACAAATCATAGTTGTCGGTTGTACGCAGGCCGTCAGCCGCTGTACCTGGTGAGTCGTAAGCCACTTGAGGTGCACGACGAACACGACGCTGACCCGCGTTGTACTGCCATGCACGGCGACCTTCAGTAACTTGGTCGAGTGTGTCGTGCACCAGCAGTACGTTGCCAGACACAGAAACAGGGCTCTTCAGGATTTGATAGAAGTAGAAGTTGATGTTTTCATCTTCGCCAGCCTTGTAGAAGTTGGGCAGGTTGCGAGGGAACACCAAGGTGTCTTCAATGCGGTTGATAATGAAGGTGCCATCGCGCTCCACTGGTACCTGAACGAAATCGCGCTTGGCTGCGCCGCCGCGATAACGGGTCAAGTGGTTCCAAATCACCTCAACACCATTTTGTGGAATTGGGAAAGGAATGGCCTGTTCAAAACCAACCACGGAGTTACCGTTGTTTTCAGTTTTGGCGTTGGTTGCGTTTTTCTTGGCTGCGTCCAACACTTTCTTGGGGTAAGCCGTTGTGCGGTGGGTTTTGTACACATTCATTTTGAATGTGGGGTACTTTTTCAGCATTTCCAGCTGACCTGGCGACAGGTTGGCTTTGTACTGATCAGCGTTTGCACCGGTGATGGTGAACAAAGGCTTCTCGCTAGCAAACGGATCCACCAAATGCTGGCCTGGCTTGTAACCTGCTGGTGCCTTGGTCAAACCGCCTGTGTAGGCTGGAATGGTACCGGCGGCATTGCCCGCCTTTTCAGCACCAAATTCAGTCAGGGTTGTGCCCAGCTTTGCCGCTTCTTGCGCGCTGACAGCCGCTTGCGCGGTGCCAACAGCAAACAAGCTTGCCAGAGCCAGTGCTGTGAGTTTTGTTTGAAACTTCAACATAAAAATTCCTCCAGTGTGTCTCTGTTCTTAGAATGAGTAGGATGCGCTCAAAGAGATGAAGTCGCGGTCTTTCAGGACGTCATAATCAGCTGAGTTGGCGAATGTGGTGTAGTTGATTGATGCCTTGGTGTTGGCATCAAATTCAAAGCCCAAGCCCCAACCAATTGACTGGCGACCCTCGTTGAAGGCTTGACCTGGTTCTGGCGACCAGCCATCAACATCATGCGACCAAGCGATACTTGGAATCAAATCGATACCCAGGAATACGTCGCGGTAAGTCGCTTGAGTGCGCATACGGTAACCCCAAGAAAACTCAGTGACGAAACCATTAAAGTCTCCCGTTTGCGAGGCTGAACCAAAGGTTGGAGATCGACCATATCGGATACCCCCGTTGCGTACATCGGGCAAACCATCCACGAACACAGCCGCAACCTCACCAACAAATACCACCTGACTTGAACCCAAAGCCCTGTCAAAAGTTTTAATGAAAGTGTTTTGAATCTGAGTAACATCAAAACGATCAAAACCGTCAACTATCGAATTATTTGGAGCGTTTGCTACACGCTGATTCAACTGAGTTGGAACCGTGGCTGCACCAAAAGCACCACTAAATGGATTGGTGCCTCCGTTGGTTAGACCAGCTCTCAACAAATCGGTAGCATTAATCTGTATTGGTAGGTCTTGAACCATAGAAGCTTCACCAGACCATGCCCAACCGCCTACGTTTGTCGCAAAACTCACACCGAACACCTTTTGATCCTCGGGATAATCAATTACATAGGCAGAATCACTATTCGCGCCGAAGGTCAGGTTATTGTTCGATCCTTTGCTCAGACTAGCCAAGGGAAGACGGGTGTGATACTGCATGGCATACACACCGAGTTCCGCATCCAAAGACTCGAAATAACTGCGCAGTGCAAAACCGAACTGGCCACCGTCGTCTGGCTGACGATCAATACCTCTGCGTACGAATGGTAATTGACCGCCAAGCGCACCAACTGGCGTGGAGAAATTTTGCTCATCTGACACAGGTGTTGGGCCTAGTGCCGGGAGGAACGCAAGACGAGCACAGCCATCAGCCGCAAAGTCAGCTGTCGAGAAATATGTACCGCAGCCTTCGGGAACTGTCTTTCTCCATTTCAATTGCAGAAAACCTTCCAAGCTGGTGGTATCCGTCAGGCCCAGGTTGGCGTACAGCATTTCGGCGGGTGTGAAGCCCTCTTTTAGTTCAGCACCAGGGCGGCGGAAGGCGGAAACGTCAATGGTGTTCAAACCAGCAATTGGGCTCAGAATGAAGGTACTTTCACCCCAGCTAATCACCTGCTTACCCAAGCGCAGGTCAAGAGGCATACCGCCTACGTTGGTATTGATATAACCAAATGCATCCAGCACATCGATACCATCAAAACGAGCATACGGATGGAAGCCGTTGTCATCCAGACGCTGATTGGGGCGATTGCTTGTGGGTTCATGCCCGTGGAAAACATCTTTGTTGTTCAAGGTGTGGTCGTAAAACCATTTCACACGTGAGAAAAAACCGTAATTGTCTTTTTTCAGCTCAAAATCGTGCACACCTTTAATAATTGTTGAGAAGGTGTCGCCTTTTTGAAAGTTCAAATTACCGTCGTCGCCAGTGTTCGAAGAACTGCGACCCCGAACACCAGCGGCGTTAACGTTGCCCACCGAATAGAGGGCTGGATCCTGCCCCTCAACACGGAAACTGGTACCCGCCGATACGGTGGAGTTCACGCTGAGGTCGAAATCACCAATTTGAAAATTGGCAGCCTGTACAGGCATCACAGCCGCGGCAAACAGCCCCGCTGCAATCATGTTGCGCACGGCAACGTGTGTTCTTGTTTTAGTAAAAGAATGTTTGTTCATGTAGCCCCCAAATAATTATCGAGTCAGCAGACGAAATACGTCTGCAATTGCCGAACAGCCCTCAGACCGAGGATGTCGGAAAATCAACTGAAAAATCGAATAGTTGTTCCGGCCTGCTAGAGGCGCGAACCAACCTTATGGGGAACTTCGAGAACCTTGAGAAAAATAAGACATGTCACCTCCAGTAATTGCACCTTGATTGATGCTTTTTGCTAATTTTTTGCTTAGTGTAAAGCAGCTTTCCAAAAAATAAAACCGTAATTACAGTTTTAATAATTTAGAGCGCCTTATCTAAAAATGTACCACCGGAGTAACATGAAATGTTGCGCGAATTGTCAATAGTCGCAATTTAGTAGTAATTTCACTACAGGGCTTGTCAGGACTCGATTCCGAGGTATCGACTTACCACATTCTGAATTCGCGTTTCGAATTCCTGGGTGCGAAATTTAACAGGGCCCGCATCACGCAGGCGGGCATTGTGAAGTGCACCGTAAACCACTTGTATGGCAAATGCCAAAGCCCGCATTGAGTCTGGGTGAACGGTGCTGTCGATGTGTTGCAACAGGGGCTTTGAAACCGTTGTGATAAAACCAAAACCCACATCCCTCATGGGCGTGGATTCGATGAAGCCTTTGGATTCCCGAATAAAAGCTTCGGTCAAAATTGAGCTGTACTCGCCCTGAAAAATACCTACAAGAAAGCTGACTACTTCGTCGCAAATCAGTTTACCTTCCACGCCGACCCAATTGCGATCGTCAAACTGGCTGGCCGCACTCATGAGCAATTCCTGGCAGCTTTCGGCAATCAAGGCATCAAAAAAACTTTCTTTGTCCTCAAAACGGCTGTAGAACGAGCCCACGGTGCAACCGGCTTCGGTGCAAATGTCCTTGATTGAAATTTCCTCAAGCACACGGGTGTGCAAAAGCTTGCGCCCTGCTTTCAGCAGGTCGTGGCGCTTTTGAAGGCTGCGCGCCTGCATGGCTGGGCGCACACCTTGGGTATTTTCTACAGCTTCAGCTTTGGCTTGGTTTTTCACTGGAAATAAGAGCGCCCACGTGGAGTGGGCGCTGCAAGTAATCGATTAATAGCCGGATTATGGCATTAAATTTTGCAATGTGGGTAAATTCAAAGTGCCGCGCAGTGCCACCAAAGGTGTGATTAAGTCGCGTGAGGCGGTTGCCAAATATTGCGGGTGGTAACCATACACCAGCAAGCCAAGGGTTTCACCTTCAGCCAAACGTTCGGCCACGCCGGTCATTTCCACATGGCGCTTGCCGAAACCGCGAACGGGCGTAACCTGATCGTCAATCAAGCGCCAGGCGCCATTCCGGTTCACACCCAGACCAACAAACAGCATGGGGTCGCAACCTGGCTCCAGCCCAGCCAAACCAATGGGCGACATGGCTGTTGCTGCATAAATTTCACTGCACAGCGGGTTCATCAACATGTCGACGGGCGGCGCAATTTCAAACGTAGCAGTTGGAATACCTGCCACGACGTTGACCCCTGCAGGCAATTCGATGGGCATGACCGCAGGTGCAAATGGATAGCGCAAAATGCCGGTAACCGCACTGGTGAGCACATTCAATGGGTCCGCACCAGGCGTGAAATCGATTGCAACCGGCTGAACGTTGCTGTTGGTCGCCTGGCCTTTGGCCTGTGGACCCAGATTATTGAAGAATGTGTTTTCGTTCACCCACAGTGCTGCATTTTCACTGGCCGAACCCTGGCCTACGTCGTCATTCAGACTAAGGCAAACTTTGCCTTTGTTCGCGGCCAAGGTTGCGAAGGCATTCGACTCGCTGGCATTTTTGATGGCCGCTGCCTCTTGGGGCGTAAACAACTTTTCAACCAGGAATGCAAATTGGGCCTCGGGAATACTGAGGGCACCACAAGCAAAAGGGCCACCTGGCTTCTGGAACTCAATTTCATTGAGACCGTTTTGTGCGCCCTGCTCGGTGAGGTCGGCCAAGCCCGGAACCATGGAAGGAGACAGGGGCAAAATATGACCGCTTTGGTGAGTTAACAAACGAACATCGGCTTTTTTGCCTTTGTCATCCTCAAGCGCGCGATAGCAGCTGAAGTTGTGGAAGGCATCGTTGAAGTTGAACAAAGTGTCCCGAAAGCCCTGGGTGAACAGAATATCAACCGGGTCTGGCGTTTTCTGGGCCAGGCCGGGCGTGACTTCGCTTTGAAGGAAGGTTTGTGCGCCCGGCGCTTCAGGATCACACCAGTAACTGGGGCTGTGATAACGGAAAAACTCGAGCGCACCTTCCGGGAAACGGTTTGCGGTGGCACCGCGCAGCAGGGTTTCGCGGATCAAGTTGTCTTGCCCGCTGGTTTGCAAAGCCATGGGGTCGCCTGCCTGTAACTTGGGCTGCAGTGAACCGGTTTCGCCACCAGCCACCAACAACAAGGCCCAACCCGATTTGACTGTGCCTGTGGGCTTGATATTGCCCTCAGCGGGTTCGAAGTTTTCAACACCGTACGCGCCGCCTGGGTTCAGGCTGTAGCGCAGGTCGTTCCATGCAATATCTGGAGTTAGTGCGTCCAGGCGTTTCAGTGGGTCAATGTTGTGGATCAACAATTGATAGCCACCGCCATAGCTGCCACCCGTGGCTCCAGCCACCATGTTGAATTCACGATTGCCTGCTGGCTTGGGTGTGCTCGCGTAGCGCAGCCAGTCCAGGTTGGCCTCGGCCCAATCAAGTATTTGAAGCAGATCTTGCCCTTCAAAGTCAGGGTCCATGACCCGGACAGAACCGCCGCTTTCACCAAAGCCGCGTTGGTCAATACTGATCACTCCAGCACCGGCCTCAATCAGATTGCCCATAATTCCACGGGGGCTGCTGGCACGCGAGCCGCCGTAGCCATGGCCTTCCAACACCAATGGGTTGCCCAAATCGCAGTTAAACTCAGCGGGCTCAAACACGGTGAATGCAATGTTGTGGCCGCTGGCCGACTGCAAGTTGACGCTGTAAATTCCACCACCTTCGCGTTGCTGCGTTGCATTGTCGCTGCAAGCAGTCGAAGTGAACTGCCGTTGCACAGCCTCAGGGTCGGGATTTTTAAAGTTGGCCACCAAGGT
Source organism: Limnobacter sp. UBA3528 (assembly GCF_002377005.1). Taxonomy (NCBI): domain Bacteria; kingdom Pseudomonadati; phylum Pseudomonadota; class Betaproteobacteria; order Burkholderiales; family Burkholderiaceae; genus Limnobacter; species Limnobacter sp. UBA3528. Next base: position 38,782 of record NZ_DFOZ01000035.1, read on the forward strand.
AATGGTGGGCTCAACTTCCTCATTGGGGTTCGTGGGGTTGTTGGGGCCAGCCAAACTCGCCGGGGTGTCGTCGCTGCCGCAGGCGGCAAGGCCCAAGGTGGCGCCCAAAAGGGCTGCGAGCAACAGTTTGCTGAAGGGTACTACAGTCATGGGTGTCTCCTGCCATCTCCGCCTTGTTGAACTCGGGCGTTGTGGATTTGTGTTTGTATCTCCTTGTTACCGGGAGATGACAGGATTTAGATGCGGCTGAAGTGTCGCCAAGCCGACACTACGGAAGCCTACACCTGATGGTACATGCGATACCAGGCGGCAAATTCGGCAATGCCTTGCGCCAGAGGGGTGGCCGGCCGGAATTGGGTGGCCATTTGCAAAGCACTGACATCGGCACAACTTTGGCTTTTCTCGAGAATTGGACCGGTGATGTATTCCTTGATCGCGGTTTTGTCCAAAGCATGTTCCAGCGCTGCAATCAATTCTTCAATCGACACTGGCAAGCTGTTGCCCACATTCAAAAGTCGCCATGGTGCGTTGCTGGTGGCTTGGTCGGGGGCTTCAACCAACCACACCGGGTTGGGTTCGGCAGGGGTGTCGCTGGCTCGCAATATGGCCTCAACCAAATCAGCCACGTAGGTGTAATCGCGGGTATTGCTGCCATCGTTGTAAATCTGAATGGGCTTGCCTTCCAGAATACGTTTTGTAAATGCGAATAGCACGGAGTCGGGCCTGCCCCAGGGACCGTACACCGAGAAAAACCGCAAACCGGTGGTGGGTAAATTGAACTGGTGGCTGTAGGAATGCGCAATCAATTCGCAAGCGCGCTGAGTGGCTGCATCCAGGCGCTGCGGGTGGTTGGCACTGTCGCGCTCGCTCATGGGTTTTTGAAAACCGGCGCCATACACCGCATGGCTGCTGGCGTACGTTAGGTGGTGAATTTTGAAATGGCGGCATGCTTCCAACAGCGACACAAAACTGTTGATGTTGTTTTGCACGCATTCGGCGGGTTTGTCTTGCGACAAAAACTTGTCGGTTTGACCCGCCAGGTGAATGACCCGCTGAACCTTGTAAGTTTCCAGGCATTCATGTAGCTGCGTGCTGTCGCAAAGGTCAGCGCGCACGGTGTAGTATTTCGAACCGGTGGCTTTTGCGATTTCATCGAGCATGGTCAAGCGCTCACGCTTGAGCCGGGTGTCGTAATGGCTGTTCAGGGAATCAAAACCAATCACCTTGTCGCCGCGTTCCAGCAGTGCCTTGGCCGTGTGAAAGCCGATGAAGCCAGCATGGCCGGTGACCAGTACGGTTTGCTTCTGGCGCGCCTGCTTCACCAGGCCCGGATCGACTGCCTCAAGCTCGGCCAATTCCTCGGTTTGCAGTTCGTCTGTTTTGGGTGCTGCATTTTTGAGCTGATCCGGGGCCGGAAAGGCCTCCATTTTGATTCCCATATTGGTTCTGCATGCACGGTAGAGGAACCTAACCTTACCCGAAACCGATTGATTGTCAATCCGGTTGTTGATCCGCCAAGCGCCTTTTCAACGCTGGCTCCAACATGGCTAGAAGGCTCTCGATGCAATCCGAAACGCTGTGTTCGTGGGTTTGCAAGATCAAACCAGGATTCTCGGGCACTTCATAGCCAGCGCTGATTCCGGTGAACAGCGGAATTTCTCCGCGACGTGCACGGCCATACAAGCCCTTGGGGTCGCGTTGTTCGCACACTTCCAGCGGAGTGTTCACATAGACTTCAAAAAACTGATCTTCATTGAACAAGGAACGTGCTTTATTGCGGCTTTGGGCGTGGGGCGAAATCAGCGACACGATCACCACCAAACCGGCATCGACCATTAATTTACATACCTGTGCTGTGCGCTGCACGTTGCTGGCTCGATCTTCCTGCGAAAACCCAAGGTCACTGTTCAAACCATGGCGCAAACAGTCACCATCCAGCATTGCGGTGTGAATACCCTGGTGGTGCAAGGTATTTTGTAGCGCCAATGCGAGAGTGGTTTTTCCTGCGCCACTCAGGCCAGTGAACCAGACCACACATGCGGCATGCTGCTTTAACAATTCATGCTGATACAGCGAGATCATTTTGCGCACAGGTGATTAGTTGCGGATGCTGGGCTTCGTCAAGATTCATGATCACACCATTTCGACAGTCGGGAATAACCACGGTGTCAAAGAACTCGCGTGCGGCACCTTCAAAAGTGATGGCCTGGATGACGTGGCCAGTTTTCAAATTGACCGCAATCAGTTGGCAACGGTCTGGCATATGCAGCGCTTTCAAACGATCATGCAGCGGAAAGTCTGGAACATAGCCATCGTGCCGGGGCTTGCTGATGCCAAAAATTGCATAGTCGCCAATAAAGCTCAAACCCCGCCCGTAACCACTCGTGGTACTGAACAAGGCAACCTGACCCAAGGCAGTGTTGTTGTCACCAGTGGTCAGGTTGTAGGCCACGCCATCAAGCGCCCCGCAATCAGGTTGGAGTAAATGCTTTTTAAATTGATGGCTTCCACGGCTTAAGCTCCAGACAACACAACTTCGTTTTGCAAATACACCACGGCCAGACTGAACAACACCGCAATACCCGAGTAAGCAAGAGAAGCGACGAATGCAATGACTGCAAATTTGCGTGCAGCGCTGTTGGCTTTGTCATCGCGGGTTTGTGATATCGAGGCCAGGCACTCAGCCAGTTGAGCCTGGTCTTTGTGCGCCCGAAGGCTACCCAATTCGGCAGACCGACCCTCGCCACGCAAATGCGTATGCTGTTGGCGAAGCAAATTAAGCTGGTGGTCATCCAGCCCGGCTTGCACCAAATCGGCTTCAAGTGATTTCATGCGGATTGTTTCCTTCAGTTGGGAAAGCCTGTGCCAAAACCGGGCTGATTATTGCCACCCTGGCTGCCACCGAAACCACCATTGCCACCACCGAACCCGGAGCCAAAGTTGCCCCCTTGCTGACCACCCAAGGTACCCGAAGGTGAAAATGTCTGTGTTCGCAACACCGGTACCAAATGATCAAACTGATCGGTTTCAACTTTCAACAATTGCGAATCGCTGGGCACTTGCGGCAACCCACCCGCGCTCGACTCCAGCGCACCATAAAACACATTGACCCAGGTTCCGTTTTCACTCAACCAATCAACTGTAATGTCCTGACCATTGACCTTGGCGCGAAGCGGATAACCACTGACATTCTCTGTTTGGCCAACGCGCAAACGCAGTGAACCCGACGAACGCGACACAGGACGAGGTGCCACAACAACCGGCGGTGCGTCACTACGGCTGTTGCCGGATTGCTGAACAGCAACTGGCTGACTGACTTGTTGCGGCGTGAAATCGTTCTCGACCCGTCGCATCACAATTGCACCCTGAAAATAAGCAGTGACCTGCATGTTTGTGAACAGGTTGATCAGCGGAACCGGCAATACCGGAGAATTCAAGGCCTGTTGCCGAATGTTCAAATCTTCTTGAGTAATTCGCCGTTCGGCCTGCCGGCGCAACTCGGCAGCATCGCCAGTGGCTGCTGGTTCTGCCGGGCGCTGCGTGGCTACGGCAGAATCTGGCCCACTCGCCGCAGGCGCACCCTGCAACAGGGCAGGGCGAATCAAGGGATTTGCAATGGTTTGCTGCGCCAAGACACTGCCACAGCAGGCTACGAAAACACTTGCAATGCAATATGTGATGGCTTGTTTTTTAAGTGCATGCATGAATCACTGCTCCTGAAACGGGGTCAGTTTCGAAATCATTTGAACTGGCGACGGCACAAAACCCAGGCTTTTAGACAAGCGCAATGGGCCACCCACTGTCGCGACAGGTTCAAGCACACTGGGTGCCTTGGGCTCAATTCGGCGTTTGATTTTGGCAGCAGGTTGTTCAAGTTCAGCCACCTCACCGAACAACAACAAGCGCGGGCGGATGGTGACCACCAATTCCGTTTGCTTGGTGCTCTCGGTGCGGCTGCGTGTGCCCAAGCCACTTTGAAAATCATCCTGCGCTCGCGACACCGTAATGCCACCCAGCAATATGGTGTCGCCAGGCCGGCAACGCACCTGGGTTTTCAATTCACGGTCAGCCACTTCGGGCAAATTCAAATCCACACCCAAGGCGGTAAAGCGCTTGAGCGCCAATAGCTCAGTGATTGAAATATTGATGCGGGTGTAAATGGTGGAATCGTGTGCTTCACCAGTTAGCGAAACCTCAAGGCCTGTGCGCAGGTTTTGGGTATCGGCAGTCGACTGCGCAACACCGTTCACAATTTGTGAACCCACACGCGAGACGAATGTGGTGGACTGACCCACGCGAATATTGCCGTTGGTGCCATTCATCAAACCAATTTTCGGTTGGCTCAATGTTTTGACATCGCCTTGCGACTTTAAAAAATCAATCAGAAAATTGGTTGAAAAGTTTTCCCCGAAAATGAGGGTTTCGATTCCGGATGCAGTCCGTGTTAACTGGGTAATTCGATCAGCAGTGCTTGAAGCACCGGCAATGGATGAATCGGGCGCGGTGTTGATTCCCCCACCAGCTTTGTACAGCTCCCAACGAACACCCATATTGTTGGAATCATTCAAATCAACCTGCAACACATTCATGTCGTACACAATCAGCGAACGCGTAGCGCGTGCCCGTTCCAGATAATTTTGAATGTCACTCAATGCCCGTCGGTTGGCGCGAAACACCAGCGACCGGTTGATGCGGTCCAGGTACACATCGCGCGCACCCAGGTACTGCATGGTGTTGGTAATGCCAGCCATGCTGTCCTCGTTCAGCACTGGCGGCATGGTGACGACAAACTGTTGCTCAGGCATGATCCTCAACACACCTGACTCAGTCACAGTCCAGAAGAAACCCATGATCTCGCCCAACTTGTTCATCACCTGCGGCAAAGTGCCACTGAGATTGTTCAGCGTGACCACCCCATACCGGGACGCTGCATCCGCCCCACCCTCAAAACTCAATGGCATATTGGTGCTGGCGAAGATCAGCTGCAGCACATCAAACAAACCGCGTTCAGTCACCGACAGGTTCTCAACCACGCGGCTGGGCAACTCGCCCTCGGAAATTTGGGGGCGAACCCAGAATGTATCGGAGGGCAAACGCTCAATGGGCAAAGTCACCTGCGGGGCTGCCTGACTGGCCCCGGTTATTTCAGGCGCTTTCAGCTTGGCGCGAAACTCGTCTTCCTGCCCAAATGGCCTTAACGATGAGCAAGCCATTGCACCCAAGGCAACGGCCGCGTAAACACCAATTTTGCTCACCGTGAAAGCGGTGTTTAATGCGGTGTTGGGTTTCATACTGTTGCTCATCCTTTTAAAGCGGTACTGTTGAGTATCCCGATGCAGGATGGGTTAAACATCCCTCTAAGGAGTCACCTCGCCGGCCCCACCTGTTCGCGGGATAAGGCAGGGTTAACCGACATTGAAGGAGCAATTCATGAATTGGCTGATGATCAGAAATACCTTGGTAGCCTGTGCAGCAGGCTTGTTGATGACTGGCACGGTGTATGCGCAGGAATCTGCCCCTGTGAAGCGAATGACTACACAGGACATTACCTCGAAGGTGGTGTATCACATTGACGGTGCTGAACAACCGCTAAAGGCTTTGCGCAACATTCGCAACCACCTGGATGTTTCACCGAGAACCACCATCATCGTGGTGACCCATGCCAATGGCGTGGACTTTTTAATGGAAGGCGCAAAACATGCTGAAACGGGAACTCAGTACGCTCCACTGGTAAGCGCACTGACTGCCCGCGGCGTGGTGTTTGAAATTTGTGAAATTACCCTGAAAAACCGCAAATTGACCAAAGACCAATTTGTACTGGATGCCACCTTTACCCCCTCAGGCGTGGTGCGTGTGGCCGACCTGCAAACCCAACAGGGCTTTGCTTACATCAAACCTTAATACCCACTTGCCATGCAATTGAACTCACACAAGGCAGTATCACCCCTCACCGTATTGTGGTGCGGGGCTTTCATCATGACCATTTCATTGGGCATACGCCATTCATTCGGGCTTTTTCTGCAGCCCATGAGTTTGAGCAATGAGTGGGGGCGTGAAGTGTTTGCCTTTTCAATTGCCATGCAAAACCTGGTGTGGGGTGTGGCACAACCTTTTGTGGGAAGAATGGCCGATCGCCTGGGGTCAGCCATCACCATGATTCTGGGCGGAGCACTGTACGCACTGGGTCTGTTTTTAATGGCGATGGTTGAAAGCCCGGGCATGCTGACTTTGAGTGCCGGTATTTTGATTGGCTTGGGTTTGAGCGGCACCACCTTCCCGGTGGTGTTTGGTGCAGTCAGCCGTGCAATGCCCCCTGAAAAACGCAGCATGGCCATGGGCATTTCCATGGCACTGGGTTCATTGGGGCAATTTGCCTTTTTGCCTGGAGGTTTGTTTTTGATCAACCAGGTGGGTTGGTCTTCTGCGCTCACCATTCTGGCCTGCTTTGCCGTCATTATTTTAGTGTTGGCCTGGCAATTGATTGAACCCAAAGCCAAACCCTTGAAAACCGACGATGCGCCCTGCAGTGCCGAGTGCCCAAATACCGCAGCCAGCCATCAGGAAGCACCTGCAGACAAAGAACTGGGCATGTGGGCCTCGCTGGGGCAGGCCATACAACACCGTGCGTTTCTCATGTTGAGCGTGGGTTATTTTGTGTGCGGCTTTCAAATTCTGTTCATCAGTGTGCACTTGCCCAGCTACCTTCAAGACAGCGGCATACCTGCCAGTGCGGGCAGCACTGCATTGGCCTTGATTGGTCTGTTCAATATTCTGGGCAGCTACCTGGCTGGGCTGTGGGGTGGAAAGTTCAGAAAACCCATGCTGCTGACCGGCATTTATGGCTTGCGCGGTGTGCTGATTGTGGCCTTTATCCTGGCACCGTTGACTACATGGAGTGTGTATTTGTTTGCAGCCGGCATGGGCGTGTTGTGGTTGTCCACCGTGCCTTTAACCACTGGCACGGTGTCTGCGATGTTTGGGGTAAAAAACCTGTCGATGCTCGGCGGCTTGGTGTTTATGTTTCACCAAATTGGCGCCTTTGTCGGGGGTTGGCTGGGTGGCTTGTTGTTTGATGCCACGGGCAGCTACATATTGGTGTGGTGGATTTGCGTGGCTTTAAGTGCAATCGCAGCTGCGGTAAACTGGCCCATCAAGGAACAAAGTGCAACCCCGAATGAGCCCGCAGCCCAAGCCGCCTGAAAATACAGACACTAACCCACCAATGATGCCACGCTGGGCCAAGGTGGTGTTGGTGGCGTTTGCCCTATTGGTGATGCTGGGCTATGCCAGCCCCGACATGCGAGCAGTGTATGTGGCCGCCTGGGCCGCCTGTTTTTAATGCCTTGGCACTTAGCTGAAAAAACCAAACGCCCACGGAATTAGCAGCGCACCAAAAATGCCGTGTAAACCCATGCCCAAGCTTGCATAGCGACCCGCCTCGGGATGCACTGAAAAGGCGCGTGCCGTGCCAATGCCATGCGCAGCCAGACCCATGGTAAAACCGCGAACCCACCAACGCTTCATGCCCATTGAATTGAATAGCCAAGTGCCAACCGCCGCCCCCAAAATTCCGGTGACAATTGCGAACAAGGCAGTCAGCGTAGGCGAGGCACCAATGCGTTCACTCACCCCCATGGCGATGGGTGCTGTCACTGATTTGGACCACAAACTTTGAACAATGTCCAGGTTGGCACCCAACAAATGGGCTGTACCCAACGCGCTGCCGATCGACAAGGCACCACCCACCAACAAGGCTGCACTCAGCAACACCAAAGTACGAATGGTTTGCCCCTTCACCGCAGTAAGCCCCTGGTAAATAGGAACCGCCAAAGCCACAGTGGCAGTGCCCAATAAAAAGTGAACAAACTGGGCACCTTCAAAATACTGCTGATAACTTAAACCCGTGATTTGCAAGAATGCCGCGAGCAACAACACCGCAATCATGACCGGATTGGTGAATGGATGCTGACCACTTTTTTTGTAGCACCACAAGCCAATTTGGTAAGCCAACAAGGTAAGAAACAGGGCACTCAGCGGGTTACCGCTGAGATAAACCCAAATTTCAGGAAGCTCCAGCACGCGGCGAGCCGATTCACTCATGTTTGCTGCCCTCGCTGACCTCGCCTGGCATGAAACGGGTGGCCAGTTTGTCCAGTACCCACGCTGTACCCACCAAGGTGACCACCACGCTGACCAGCAAAGTAATCAAAATCACCACGCCAAACTCGGCGAGAACTGGCCAGAACACCACCACACCCACCGCCGCAGGCACAAACAGTAACCCCAGGTTTGCGGTAAATACATTGGCAGTGGATTGAATATCGGCGGGCACACCACCCTTGATGAAGAAAAACACCAACAAGGCAATCAAACCCAGCACGGGGCCAGGAATGGAGGGAAACAGGGAGAAGCTAAGCAACTCGCCCAAAGCTTGAAAAGCAAGAAGTATCGTCAATGATTTAAGCATGTGGCAGTGTAGCGCCATGAAATTTTTATAGTCAACCTGAAAAAGCGTGAGGCGTTAGAATGAAACAGACCGCAATTGAACTAGAACAAAACCCAAGGAATACACCATGAATAAATTCAAACTTTCAGCAATCGCCCTCACCTTGTTCGCTGCAGGCTGTGCCAGCAACGGTGGTGGCGTGTTTCAGCAACCACAGGCTCCTCAGCAAGCGGCCCCTGGATCACCCGTGGCTGTGGCTGGCTGCCCTATGGCACCCGAGCGCAAGGTAGACAACACCAAAACAGCCATTGGTACCGCCGTGGGTGCAATTGGTGGCGCGATCGTGGGTAACAGCATTGACGGCAAAGACACCGTACGCGGTGCAGCACTGGGCGGCCTGTTCGGTTACCTGGTGGGAAGCCAGATCGCTGTACGCGAACAGCGCGACGGCTCGGTGATGCTCGACATTCCAGGTGCCGCCCTGTTTGACACCAACAAAAGCGACGTGAAAGCACAATTTGCCGGCACGCTCGACCAAATCGCTGCTACTTTGCGCGACAACCCCAACACCATCGTGTGTGTAATCGGTTATACCGACAGCACTGGCAGCGACCAATATAACCAGGACCTGTCTGTACGCCGTGCACAGTCCGTCACGAACTTCCTGACAGCCAAAGGTATTTCAGGTGCACGTTTGACTGCCGCCGGTTTGGGCGAGGGCTTTCCAGTGGCCAGCAACGACACTGAATCTGGTCGTGCCCAGAACCGCCGTGTTGAGATGTATGTGCGCAATTAAGTTTGTTGTCGCATGAATAAAAAAAGCCACCTTCACAGGTGGCTTTTTTATTGGACTGAACTGCTTACGCTGTTTCTTTCGGCTTGTCGCGCAGTTCACGGCGCAGAATCTTGCCCACTGGGGTTTTGGGCAAGTCGTCGCGGAACTCAACAAATGAAGGAATCTTGTAACCGGTCAGGTTTTGGCGGCAGTGTGCAATCAAGTCTTCCTTGGTCACGCTCTGGTCTTTCTTCACCACAACCAGTTTCACTTTCTCACCAGTCACTGGGTCGGGTACACCAACCACGCCACATTCCAGCACGCCTGGGTGCTGGGCAACCACGTCTTCAATTTCGTTGGGGAACACGTTAAAGCCGCTCACGATGATCATGTCTTTCTTGCGGTCCACGATCTTTACAAAGCCTTGCTCGTCCATCGTGCCGATGTCGCCAGTGGCCAACCAGCCGTCTTTGTCGATTGTTTTGGCTGTTTCTTCGGGACGATTCAGGTAACCCAACATCACTTGTGGGCCACGCACACAAATTTCACCGGGCTCATTCAAACCAGCCCACAGGCCATCGTCACGCTTCAAACGCACTTCGGTGCCAGGAATCGGCAAACCCACGTTGCCGCGGAACGCGGGGCGCTCGCCACCATGCAGAGGTGGCACTGTTACCACTGGGGAAGTTTCTGTCATGCCGAAGCCTTCAGAAATCGCGCAACCAGTGACTTTGTACCAGCGCTCGGCGATGGGCTGTTGCAAGGCCATGCCGCCGCTCATTGCAAACTTCATGTCGGAGAAATCGCGGTTGCAGAATTCTTCGTTATTCAGGAATGCATTGAACAGGGTGTTAACCGCAGTGATCACATGGAATTTTTCCTTGCGCAGCACTTTCATCACGGTGCCTACATCACGCGGGTTGGCAATCAGAATGTTGCGTGCGCCAAAGGTCATGAACAGCATACAGTTCACGGCCAGTGCATAGATGTGATACAGCGGCAGCATGGTGACCACGCAAATCGGGTCTTTGCCAATGGCTTCGCTCATCCAGGCCAGGCCCTGTTCCATATTGCTCATCAGGTTGCGCTGAGTCAGCATGGCGCCTTTGGACACGCCAGTGGTACCACCGGTGTATTGCAGCAAAGCCACGTCGTCCAGCTTGGGGCTGGGCTTGGGATAAGAAACACCTTTGCCAGCGGCCAACGCCTTTTTGATCGGCACTGCTTGCGGCAGGTTGTATGCTGGCACCATTTTCTTGACTTTGCGCATGACAAAGTTAACGATCAGGCCCTTCAAACCACCGAGCAAATCGCCCAACTGGGTAATGACGATGTTCTTGACCTTGGTGCCCTCGAGCGATTGCTGCAAGGTGTTGGCAAAGTTTTCAAACACCACAATGGTGGTTGCGCCAGAATCTTTCAACTGGTGATTCAATTCACGCACGGTGTACAGGGGGTTCACATTGGTCAGCGTGCAACCCAGCTTCATGGCACCCACAAAGCACACAGGGAACTGCACACAGTTGGGCAACATAATGGCCACAACATCACCGGCTTTCACGCCAATCGATTTCAGGTAGCCCGCAAACTGGTCCGACATATCATCGACCTGCTTGTACGAGAACTCCGTACCTGCAGACACAAACGCGGGGCGGTCTGCATACTTTTTAAGGCATTCGGCCACCAGTTCCAGCATGCTGGTGTATCGCAATGGGGGCATATCGCCACTGACGCCCGGAGGGTAGCTTTTGGTCCAGTAACGGGACTCAAAAAGCTCCTGCGCTTCTTTGCTGACAAAACCATTGAATTGATCGGGCGACACCTTAGGGGCGGCCTCGTCGGGACGTGCTGACATGTACTGATCTCCTGTAAACCGAGCGAATGCTGCCAAGGAGGTGCCACTGTGGGTGGCTTTTTATGTCTCCCCGGCTGAGCCTGCGTGGGCTCGGTTTTTATAAGTGTTGTATAAGACTTCCGGCAAATTCAACAATACCATTCTTCCCGCGATTTTGGTAAGAATCGCGTAAGTTAACCCAAAGAATTCAGGATTTTAGACGCAGTACTCGATTTACCGGCGCAACTTTCCCATCCGAAAAAACATCAAATGCGCAGCAAATTTCTCTGCTTGATTTCGGCTCGGGTCAGGACAGGGGTAATGCAGGCATCCACATTGCCAAACACCTGCTCCCAATGGGCAAGGGGTTGGGATGCAATCAGCGCCTTCATGTCGGCCAGCATTTGAACCGCCGGGGGAGTACCGGGCATGGCACCTCGACTCCAGTGAATATTCACCCACTCGGGCTTGCCCATGGCTTCGCAAGCCACTTTCCAGAACTTGTGCTCCAGTGAACCTACCGCCAAATGACGCTGGTCTTCAGTTTTGTACACGTTGTAACAGGCCAGGCCGCCGCTCAGCAAATCGTCTTGATGCTTGGCGGGCTTGCCGCTGAGCATGATCCACATTTGTTCCATGCTCTCGGGCATGATGTTTTGCTTCCACAGGTTGTGGGTCATGGACACATCCACAAAGGTGCCCTGCCCAGTGCGCTGCGCCTTCAACAGGGCGGCCAAAATACCTTGCACGGCGGCCGACGTACCACCGAACAAATCACCAAACTGCACGGCAGGAACAGGAATGTCACCGTCGGCTGTTTGCAAACCATCGAGTACACCGCTCAAGGCCATGTAATTGATGTCGTGCCCGGCCTTTTCAGCCAAGGCACCCTTCTGCCCGTAACCTGTGATGCAGCACATTACCAATTTCGGATTCAGTGCTTTCAAAGTGTCGTAGCCACAACCCATGTCGGCCATCACGCCGGGGCGGAAGCCATCGATCAGCACATCGGCTTTGGCTGCGTGATCTTTCAATGCCTGAATGCCCTCGGGCGTGCGAAAGTCGGCTGTCACAATCTGCTTGCTGCTGTTCAAAGCGGCGTACAGCATCGGCATGCTTTTGGCATCATCCCCATGGGGCGGCTCCATCTTGATGACCTTGGCACCCATTTGCTGCAAGATCAGTGACGTTGCTGGCCCAGGCAAATTGCGCGACAAATCGAGCACGGTGATGCCTTCGAGCAAGGTGGGGTCTTGAATGGGTGACATGAGTAATGGCCTCGGTGATTGGTTGGTAGTTGAGTGTAAAAACGGCAGCTCGCGAATGAGCAGGTTGAATGCCCATACGCGGGGTGATACTCGCTTTGCCCGATTTTGCAAGGTTTCCCGGCGGATTCGCAGCGCGGGGCGATTGCGCAGCAATCGATGCGAAGACGCCAAGGCGTTTCGCATGCCCCAAGCCAGAAGCATCAAGCCGGAAGAAGAAACCTTGCTTAGGGCGAAACGAGTAACACTCCAAGTAAATGGGGCATTACCCGCACGCAGCGTCTTAAGAGTTCACAACTCTCAAGCGCTCGCCTTGTACCGCTGCGCCATGGCTTACATTGGGCACATTGGCACATTCAAAACCTGGCGCGTAAGTTACCGAGTTGTCACCGAAGAATTCCTGCGGTGTGAACTCGTCAACCATGATGGCTTCCAGGCTGATGCGGTTGGCACGGTCCAGCAGTTTTTTGTCGGCTGCTGTAATAATGCCTTTGGCCAATGCGGCTTCGGCCATTTCCTGCACAGAACCCTTGTCCACCAGCTTGGAACGGCGCGCCTGAATGACCTTCATTTGCACCACTTCGGCTTCCTGTACGGCCTGGAAGGCCGCCATCAAACGCTTCACGCCTGTGGTTTGTGCCAGCACTTCATCGCTGTCCATGTCGGCCAGGTTGAACTTGGGCATGTACAAATCACCTGTGATACGGCCCAGTTGGGCACCGCTCTTGGTGATTGTTTTGGCCACGGTCGGCACCAAACGATCCAGACCAGAACCAACAATCGGGTTCACGCGCAAGCTGAAATAGCCCACGGTGCGCAGCAAAAAGCCCACTGCGTTGTTGCCAAAGTTGGAATAGATGGATTCGAATGCTTTTTGCACTTTCGCCAAGGCGTATTCGCAAGCGTACTGCACCAGTGGCAAGTCTTCCTTGATTTCACCTTCAGCCACGTAGCGGCGAATGGTTGAAATGGCCAGCAGTTGCCAGCCCAAAGCATCGGCGAAATGGCCGGTCAGTTGCTGGCGGGCTTTCAACTTGCCACCCACGGTGATCAGTGCCATGTCGGTCAGGAATGAATAGCGTGAAGACGCCCAAGCCAGCTTGCGCAGGTAAGGTGTAACGCCATCAATCTTCGGTGTGCTGGCCAGGTAACCACGAGTCAAGGTCAAGCCCACCAAGCGACCCGTGTTGACTACCATGTGACCAATCCAGCCTTTCAATGCACTGCTGAATGTAGGCAGATCGTTGGCTTCCAGGGCATTTGCAATTTTGAATGCATAGGGGTGACAACGCACAGCACCTTGACCAAAGGTAATCAGCGAACGGGTCATGATGTTCGCGCCTTCAACAGTAATGGCAACCGGGGCTGAACAGTAGCCGCGGCCGATGACGTTGTTGGGGCCTTGCATTACACCGGCACCCGCCATCACGTCCATGGCATTCTTCGCCTGTTCACGTGAAAGCTCGGTGAGGTAGGCTTTCCACACAGCAGAAACAACCGGGGGCTGCTCATTGTTGTCCAGTGCGCTCACTGCATACACGCGTGCCGCTTCACTGAGGTAAGCCATGGCTGCAATTTCGGCCAGCTTTTCCTGAATGCCTTCCATTTCAGCAATCGGCATGCCGAACTGTTGGCGAACACGGGCGTATGCGCCTGAAGCAGCCGCTGCTGCACGCACGCCACCCACCGCACCAGCAGGCAATGAAACTGCGCGACCACCGGCCAGCTGTTCCATCAACATGCGCCAGCCCTGGCCGGCACATTCAGTACCACCAATAATTTCGTCGGCGTCAATGACTACATCGTGGCCGATAATGGGGCCGTTGTAGAACGCATCACCAATCGGCTGATGGTGCTTGCCCATTTCCAGACCAGGAATGCCACGGTGAACCAGGCCCACTGTAATGCCAGGCTCAGCGCCTTTGCCCAACAGGTTATCCGGGTCGTGCAGTTTGAAGGCCAAAGAAATGAGGTTGGCCACAGGTGCCAAAGTGATGTAGCGCTTGCGAAAGTTCAGTTTGATTTGAACCTTGCCTTCTGCGTTTTTAAACACCACACCACGCGCCAGAATTGAAGCAGCGTCTGAACCTGCAGTGGGTTCGGTCAAACCGAAACAGGGCAGGTATTCACCAGTGGCCAGGCGTGGCAGGTAATGTTCTTTCTGCGCTTGTGTGCCGTAGTGCTTGATCAATTCGGCTGCGCCCAAGCTGTTGGGAATCACCACCAAGGTCGACAGCAATGGGCTGTGCGACGTGATCATCGCCATAATGGTGGAAATGGCGTTGGCAGAGAATTCCAGGCCACCAAACTTTTGCGGAATCAGGAAGGAATAAAAACCTGCTGATGCCAAAAAGTCCACTGCCTTTTTCGGAATAACACGCGTGGTCGCAATTTCATGCGCATCACACATTTCGCACAACTGCTGCACGGGGCCGTCGATGAACTCGCGCTCACGCTGGCTCAGTTTTGAATAGGGCTCGGCAAACATTTTTGCAAAGTCGGGCTTGCCGGAAAAAACCTGGCCGTCGATCCACACCGTGCCTGCTTCAAGCGCCTGGCGCTCGGTCGGCGAAATTTGCGGCATGGCTTTGGCTTTGATCAAGCCATTCATGATTGCTTTGAATACCATGGTTACTGCTCCTGTTTTCGTCAAACAATGCGGGGCCATCTGCACAAAGCAAACGGCCCCACCGGGTAAAAATTACGCCAGATTGTCTTCCAGCTTTTTGCCTTGAGCGGCCATTTCCACCAGCATGCTGGCGGGCTTGAAACGCTCGCCATACTGGGCAGCCAATTCTTCACAACGCTTTACAAACTCGGGCAAGCCCTTGGCGTTGATGAACTGCAACATGCCGCCGGTGAATGGCGCAAAACCCAAACCGAAAATCGAACCGATGTTGCCGTCGGCCACTGAACGCAGCACTTTTTCCTGCAAGCAGCGTGCGGCTTCATTGGCCTGGATGTACATCAAACGGTCCTGGATTTCCTGTGAGCTGGGTTGCTCTTTGGCCAGCGGGAATTCTTCGCTCAAACCTTTCC
Organism: Limnobacter sp. UBA3528; assembly: GCF_002377005.1. Taxonomy (NCBI): domain Bacteria; kingdom Pseudomonadati; phylum Pseudomonadota; class Betaproteobacteria; order Burkholderiales; family Burkholderiaceae; genus Limnobacter; species Limnobacter sp. UBA3528. The sequence continues at coordinate 54,141 of NZ_DFOZ01000035.1, forward strand.
ACAGGGTTTTGCCTGCGGGGGAGTAGTCGTAGAAGCCTTTGCCGTCTTTCTTGCCGATGCGGCCATGCTTTTCGGCCACGGTAATCAGTGTTTTGTAGCCTGGGTGCTCGGGGAAAGTTTGGCCTGCGGCTTCCATGTCTTTCTTGGTTTGCTTCATGATCAGCAAACTCAAGCTGAGCGACACTTCGTCGTACAGCGCCAAAGGTGGCATGGGCATGCCGGCTTCCAGACCCGCCATTTCGATGGAACGGGGGTGAACACCCTCGCCCACCATGGCAGCTGCTTCCATCAGGAAGGTACCGAACACACGGCTGGTGAAGAAGCCACGGCTGTCGTTCACAACAATCGGTGTTTTGCCGATTTGCTGAACATAGTCGAAGCCCTTGGCCAGTGTTTCATCGTCGGTTTTTTCACCCATGATGATTTCAACCAGCGGCATTTTGTCCACAGGGCTGAAGAAGTGCAAACCGATGAACTGGTTGGGGCGCTTGGAAGCCTCGGCCAAGCCAGTGATTGGCAAAGTCGACGTGTTGGATGCGTACACGGCTGTTGCTGGAATAACCGCTTCTGCTTTGGCGGTTACATCGGCTTTCACGGCACGGTCCTCGAACACGGCTTCAATCACCAAATCCGCACCTTCCAGCATGGAATAGTCGGTGGTGGCCGTGATCAGGCTCAGCAGTGCTTCTTTCTTTTCAGGGGTGCTGCGCTTCTTGGCAATGGCTTTGTCCAGCAGGTTGGTGCTGTAGGCCTTGCCTTTGTCGGCGCCTTCTTGCGTGGCGTCGATCAACACCACTTCAATGCCAACCTTGGCGCTTACATACGCAATGCCGGCACCCATCATGCCTGCACCCAGCACGCCAATTTTCTTGACCTTGCTTTTTGCAGGTGCGCTTGGGCGGCTTTGACCTTTCTTGATGCTGTTGAGCTGATACCACAGCGTGTTCATCATGTTCTTGCTTTCTTGCGACAACACACAAGCAGCAAAGTAACGGCTTTCCACTTTCAAGCCAGTGTCGATGTCGGTAATACCGCCCTCGAATACGCAGCTGGCAATGTGAGTCAACGCTGGGTAATTACCAAATGCCTTGGCGTTGGCCATGCTGGGTGCGATCGCCCAAATTTGCGCAATGGCTGGGTGCTTGGAATCGCCACCGGGGAATTTGAAGCCCTTCACATCCCAAGGCTGCAAGGCTTTTGGATTGGCGATCGCCCAAGCCTTCGCCTTGGCAATCATTTCTTCAACTGAATCCGCTGTGTCTTGAACGATGCCCTTCTTCACGGCCTGCTCAACGCGCAGCTCGGTGCCCTGGGTCATCATTTCCAGCGCGCCCTGAATGCCGATCATGCGTGGCAAACGTTGTGTACCGCCGCCGCCTGGCAACAGGCCCAGCTTCACTTCGGGCAAACCGAACTTGGCTTTGGGGTTGTTCAGTGCAACGCGGTGGTTACAGGCCATGGCCAGTTCCAAGCCGCCACCCAATGCGGTGCCATTCAAGGCGCACACAATTGGCTTCTCGCACTTTTCCATGCGGCGCAACAGGGTTTTGAAGGCTTCCGCCAAATCAAACGCTTGCTGTGGGTCGGTAATTTTGTAAACCGTGTCCAAATCCGCGCCTGCCAAAAACTCTGGCTTGCCAGAAGTCAGCACCACACCTTTCACGGCCGCATCGGTTTCAATGCGGGTCAGGGCTTCCGCGAACGGGCCCATCAGTTCTTCGTTCAATACATTCATGGAACGGCCGGGCATGTCGAGCGTGACTACCGCGATGCCATCCTGACCGAGTTCAAATTTCACTGCACTCATTGTTGTTTCTCCTTCGGCCAATTAAATGCGTTCGATGATGGTGGCAATACCCATGCCGCCGCCCACACACAGTGTGGCCAGGCCCAGGGTTTTGTCTTGCCGCTCAAGTTCATCGAGCAAGGTGCCCAAAATAATTGCGCCTGTTGCGCCCAGTGGGTGGCCCATGGCGATCGATCCGCCGTTCACGTTCACGCGGTCCAGGCTAACGCCCAGATTGCGTGCGGTTTGCATGGGCACCACAGCGAAGGCTTCGTTGATTTCCCACAAGTCGATGTCGGAAGCCTTCAAGCCTGCTTTTTGCAGAGCCTTCAAACAGGCTGGCGTTGGGCCAGTCAGCATGATGGTGGGCTCGGAACCGATTACTGCGGCAGCGCGAATGCGTGCGCGTGGCTTCAAGCCAGCCTTGCGTCCGGCTTCTTCACTGCCTACCAGTACCAAAGCGGCGCCGTCCACGATGCCGGAAGAATTGCCCGCATGGTGAATGTGGTTGATGCTCTCAACAGTGGTGTACTTGCGCAGGGCGGTTGCGTTGAAGCCCATGCTGCCCATCATGGCAAATGAGGGCTGCAAACTGGCCAGGCTTTCCACAGTGGCATTGCCACGAATGAATTCGTCGTGGTCCAGCATGATCAAGCCATTGAGGTCTTTCACGGGCACACGGCTTTTGTTGAAGCGGCCTTCAGCTTGCGCTTTGGCAGCGCGGCGCTGGCTTTCAACTGCGTAAGTGTCTACGTCCGTGCGGCTAAAGCCTTCCAGCGTACCGATCAAATCGGCTGAAATACCTTGTGGAATGAAACCGAGTTTGTCGTTGATGCGGGGGTCCATGAACCAGGCGCCGCCATCACTGCCCATGGTCCAGCGGCTCATGCTTTCAACGCCACCAGCCACTACCATGTCTTCAAGACCGCTGCCCACCTTGGCTGCTGCCAGGTTCACTGATTCAAGGCCTGAAGCGCAGAAGCGTGACTGGGTAACACCTGCCACTGTTTCGGCCCAACCTGCATCCAGCACAGCTGTGCGCGCAATGTCAGCGCCCTGCTCGCCCACTGGGGTTACGCAACCCAGTACCACGTCGTCCACCAAGCTGGTGTCGAGATCATTGCGCTGCTGCAAAGCGGTCAGCAGGTTGTTCAGCAACCACACTGGAGTGGCCTGGTGCAGGCTACCGTCTTTTTTACCTTTGCCCCGTGGGGTTCTTACTGCGTCAAATATCAGTGCCGATGGCATCTGTGCCTCCTGGATTTTCTGGATTCGGTAACCGAAATTACCGAAGGTATCGTGAATTCTTCACGGTCCAGAATGGCGATGTGCAAACGCACAATCAACCCAAGAAGTTACTTTAGAGTGTCACCTCTATGAATATGGTAATTTAGCTTACCGTTTTTATCTTTCCGAGTGATGCTGCGTAGAATGCAGGTTGACCAAACCGGCACCGGTACCAGATGATTCGCTTTTCAATTCCACCCACAGAACCTACAACAAGCAGGGTTTGGCCAATATGAACGCAAGCGCAAGCAACAACAAAACTGAGGCCAATGCCAACCCGGCAACCATGCGAAAGGCCACCCTGGATCGAATTGAAAACGCTGTTCTGGAACTGTTTACCAACCATGACTTCAACAGCGTGCCTTTAATTGAGGTAGCCCGTACAGCCAATGTTTCATTGCAAACCATTTACAAGTACTTTGGAAGCAAGGAACAGTTGGTGGCTTATGTATTGGACGCCACACTGAGTCGATTGGCCAACCGCATGATTGACCACCTCGAGGGTATTGAAGATTACCGTGAACGCCTGCGCAAAACCCTGTGGGTGATGCTGGATTACTTTGACAAGCACCCCAAGGTGATATTGCTGCTGACCGTGTCCATACCGGCCAGCCGCTATCAAGACCTGCCCGTGTATGAAAGCCCGGAGTTGATGGGGGCTTTTCTGGGCATGCTGAAAGAAGGTCAGCACAAGGGCGTATTTAACGACACCGTTTCAAGCAAAATGCTGCTGGACGTGTTCATGGGCGTATTCGGCCGCGTGGCTCAAATGCACTTTTTGCGCAAGGAAAGCCACAAACTGATTGACCAGTTTGACGACCTGTTTGGAATTTTATGGGGTGCATTGAAAGCGAACTGAAGGCGAACTGACATGGAACCTTGATCACTGATTGGGCACACAATACAAATCAAGCCACCACAATCTGCATGTCGAGTTCTGTTGAAGGTTTCACCGCCGCGGGCTGGAGTCAGCTTGCTGCGCAGGCTGCAAAAACCATGCACACTGATGCGGATGGCATCGACTTGCCCGCAATTGCACCAAGCGGTGCAGCCTGGGCAGCTTTCAAGCAATCTCCCGAATTACGCGCAGCCTACACTGCGCAACTGAACACCACCATCAAGAATATTCAGCAGTTTGTGGGGCAACACGCAAGTACGGGTGCACAACGGCAAAAAGCAATTGGTAATTTGAATCACTTTCTTCAAACCCGGGTCAATTGCAATGCCGACAAGCTTTCACCGTTGGTCGTCAACGAAAGCCGGCGCAACCTGAACCTGTTTGCACAACAACTGAACAACCCGAACATTCCAGCAGACAAAAAACTGTCTTGCGCACTGGCTTTGGCACAAGGATTGGGCGTGTGCAATGAAGGCGAAACGCTGAACATTCTTGAAAACACCAGGGACCTGTGCAGCCAGCAAACCGGCCTTGCCGGGGTGTTGACCCGCGCCAAAAACAACCTTGTCGAGCAACACCTTCAACAATTGGTAAGGCATGAAGACAAGCCACGTTTAAATGACAAACTTGCCCTGCAGCTTGAAATTCACCATATTCAAGCCCTGAAGAATCATGTGGCAGGGCAATGGGGATTGGAAGTAGTTGAGGACCGGTACGCCACACAGGCTTACCAAAACCAGGTGGGCCCGATGGCTGAAGAACTACTTCGGCAAACCATTACACCCGCCGTGCTGGCCAATACAGTTGCCGAACAAATTGCCCAAACGTTTTGCAACCACACCCACAGTAAATTAAGTACCGGCATCCCGACTGAACAACTGAAAACCGAGCCTTTGTGCCGAGCCATTCAGGCCGAATTCGGATCGGAAATTGAACTGGAAAACTGCCTTGAATTCAATGCCGACTACACCCAGGTGAAATTAAAGCCATTGGCCGAAATTTCACTGCATGTCATTGAAAAATGCCAAGACCTTGGCTTGATAAACCCACATGCCAATCCCGTTGGTGTGCTGAAACAAAGCACCCCCGATCTTCAAGCGTGCATCAAGCAGGTGGGCTTTTTGCGCGGCGCACCTGCCAACAACCCCGCTTATTCGCCCATGTTGTCCAACTTCTGGGCGGGCTACACAAAAATTGTGGTGTCCGATTCTGAGAAAAAACGACATCAGAAAGAGAACTCTCCCGCCGACTTCGTCCGCATCCTGAGAAAGCTTGGGATCTAGGCCCAGCCGAAAACGCACCACCACAGTGCACAAAACGCTTAAAAAGCGGGCATTGTTTTTGCTGCTAATGCCCCACTTTTAACCATAAACCTGAAAATTCACCAAAATGGAACAAATCACTCTCGCACTGGACACTCTTTTTGTGCTTCTAGGCGCCATCATGGTGCTTGCAATGCACGCCGGTTTTGCATTTCTGGAAGTGGGCACGGTGCGCCACAAGAACCAGGTCAATGCGCTCGTCAAAATTCTGGCTGATTTTTCAGTCAGCACCATCAGCTACTTTTTCATCGGCTATGCCATTGCTTACGGCGTGGGTTTTTATGAACCCGCCGCAGTACTCAACGAGGGCAATGGCTATTCACTGGTGAAGTTTTTCTTTCTGCTGACATTCGCTGCAGCCATTCCCGCCATTGTGTCGGGGGGTATTGCTGAACGCGCGCGCTTTGTGCCCCAGTTGGTGGCCACAGCGGCATTGGTGGGCTTGATCTACCCCGTGTTTGAGGGCATGGTCTGGAACGGCAACTACGGCTTTCAAGAGTGGCTAACCGCCAGTTTTGGCGCCCCTTTCATGGACTTCGCGGGCAGTGTGGTTGTTCATGCCGTGGGTGGCTGGATCGCCTTGGCGGCCGTATTGCTGCTTGGATCACGCCGTGGTCGTTACACGAAAGACGGGCGAATCAGTTCTCACCCGCCCTCTTCCATCCCTTTCCTGGCACTGGGCAGTTGGGTACTGGCAGTGGGCTGGTTTGGCTTTAACGTCATGAGCGCCCAGAAAATTGAAGGCATCTCTGGCCTGGTGGCCGTGAACAGCCTGATGGCCATGGTGGGCGGCACCTTGGGTGCACTGGCCGCAGGCCGCAACGACCCCGGCTTTGCCTACAACGGCCCATTGGCTGGCCTGGTAGCCGTGTGTGCGGGCAGCAACATCATGCATCCACTGGGTTCGCTGGCTGTGGGATCCATCGCAGGCGTGCTGTTTGTGTACATGTTCACCTTCACCCAGAACCGCTTGAAAGTTGACGATGTATTGGGGGTGTGGCCATTGCACGGCATTTGCGGCGCCTTCGGCGGCATCGCAGCTGGCGTGTTTGGTCAGCAGGCCTTGGGCGGCATGGGCGGCGTGTCGTTCATGAGCCAGTTGATCGGCACTTTGGCTGGCGTGGCGTTCGCCTTGCTGGGTGGCTTTGTGGTGTACGGTGTACTGAAAATGACGGTGGGTATTCGCTTGAATGACGAAGAGGAATTCAACGGTGCCGACCTGACCATTCACAAAGTCAGCGCCAGCCCCGAACGCGAAACCAGCAGTTGGTAATCAACACGGTTGCTTACTTTGACATGATCTCCAGGGCTTCTGAATAGAAGTCCCTGCGGATCAACACCAACACAATCAAAGCACTGAATGCCACCAGTAAACCTGGATGAATCATCCAAGTGACCGAGGCAATTCCGAAATAATAACTGCGCAATCCGCGGTTGAATTCATCTCCGGCCAGGCTGTTGATGCGCGCCATCCGCGACACATAGGCCTCGTTGTATTCCTTGTCCGGGTTTCCGTCGGGTGCTGCCCCTACCAGAATGGTCAGCAGGTTGAACTGGCGCAAGCTCCACGTAAATTTAAAATAAGCCACCACAAACACGGTGAGAACCAACAGCACCTTGATTTCCATCAATCCTCGGCTGACCTCTCGGCTGAAGGGTAGATCACTGGTGATATTGACCAACTGATCCAGCGTACCCAACAAGGCAAACAAACCCGCAATAATGTAGATCGTGGTGTTGGCATAAAAAGTAACGCTGTTGACCAGGTTGCCAATCAAGGCCGTGTCGCCAACGCGGTTGCTTCGAGCAAGCATTTCACGCGCCCACAGCTTTCGGAATTCATGCGTTTTTTGCGACAATCCGCGCCTGCCAAAGCGACTGCGCCCGTCAAACACGTAGTTGTAACCGCGAAAGCAGATCACAAAAAATGCCACCGCGATCCAGTCGAACACGGTGAGTAAAGAAATTGCGGTTTGAACAGCAGTCATGACAGCACTCCAACAGCTGAGAACAATTGGCGCCAATGGCGCGCCGCCTCGGCGTGACTGAATCGGTTCGCCAACGCAAAGGCCTTACCGCTCATGCGTTTGTGAAACTCATTGTCATCAAACACCGAAATGATTTGCTCGGCAAGCGCCTCAGTGTCTCCGAAAGGAGCCAACAAGCCGGTTTCGCCTTGCACAATTAAATGCGATGGTCCATAAGGAACATCAAACGCAATCGCGGGACATGCGTGACAAAGACTTTCCATAATGGCCAGTGAATAAGCCTCGGCCTGACTGGTCAACAAGGACAAGCCTGCGCGCAGGTAATGGGTTGCAGGCGCATCAGTCCAGTCATTCAAACCAATATGGTTCTGTAAGCCCAAGGATTCAACTTGCGCCTTCAAGTCAGACAACAGTGAACTTCCCGCAACTGCGAAACCATAAAAATCAAGGCGCGCTTGAGGATACTTCTTGACCACCTTGGCGAAAGCTGCGATCGCCAAATGATGGTTTTTCTCGGGACTGTACCTGGCCATAGAGACGATACGAAATCGGTCTCGGGTTTCAAAATCGGGAATCGAGTCTTTTACTTCACAGGAGTGAGCAATCGGAAATAGTTGCCCGTTGCCATATCTTGAGGAAATGTCATTCATTTGCTGATTAGTCAGCGTGATGATTGCATCTGGACGTTTGATATCGTGCAATATATCCCTGAAATTGGAGTTGGTCGGACTTGTTGCCAGGTTGTCGACAGTTTGAGTGTGTAGCGCATGAATGACCGGTACCACTGCCACCTGACCAGACGATTCCTGATGCAATTGGTCACGCGCCGCGATTGCAGGCAAATACCAATACCGATTCTTGTCCACCACCAACACATGCTTGCCGCCCTTGGCCTTCAGCATGGAAACCAACGCAAAAGTCAGCCACTCTGACTCACTGAACAAACAGGCGACCAGCACTCCGGTCGAATCATGCAAACGAATATTGGACAGCTGTGATTTTTGATCGATTCGCTTGTAAAGCTTCGCAATGGCCAAGGTGCCATCGGGGCGCAAATAATGCTCATGGCTAACCGTGCCCCCTGCATCCAAATACTGGACACAACTTAGAAATCCACGGCTGTCGTAATAATCCTTTCGGAACTTCACGCCTTCCGAAAAATGATTAATGTGAATAAGCGCGTCATTGACCGGATTTCGAACCACATACATCAACAATTGTCCATGTTGGCTCATCACACGGATATCCCGCCTGTCCGTCAGCAACTGGCACCGTAACATTGGATTATCAAAAAAAGATTGTCCGGTATTCAGCTGCCTTGAAACCACTTCAGCATTCTGAAAATAATCGTAAACGGATCGACACTGCGAGGACGCGGGCAAGGCTTTGTTGGCCACCAGCTTGTCGATTGACTCATGCAGTCGCGGATTGTAACGACAGGTCAACAACACGGGCTTCAACTGCATTTCCTGATCAAAAACCCGGTAGCGAAGCAATGCTGCATTCTCTACACCAGAACGCTGGAAACCAAAATTCTGGTTCAAGAACCAAAAAGTAGTTTCTTCCGCTTTTGCATTCAACAAGGTGTTTGGCCTGGCCGTTTCCTGAGCTTGATTCAACTCACCCTGAATCAGAAACTTTCGGTAAGCAACCAAGCCCGACACATAGTGCTCAACATCGTCAATGCGCACCCGATAAGCATGATGCCGAATAAAGAATGAGCCATTCAGCGTGTCGGGCTTTGCAAAGTACATCGCCCACTCAGGCCAAAAATACCCGGTTGTCAAGTAATTGGCACGCCAGTGCAAGGCACGGTAAAACTTCTCGGTATCCACTTGTAAATACAAGTCAGCAAACTCGGGCATGGCTTGCAAACGCGAGAGCATTTGTTGCGCAGCCATCATCAACTCAAGCAGCGTGGGAAAGGTGGTGATACGAGTTAATACAAAATCGAGATGATTCGAAAAATTGCGAATTCCAAACTCAAAATACTCACGCTTGGGTCGATACAAAGTGAGCTCATTGACGCAGTAGCTCATCCAGTGATCATTTGCTTTCCAGTGACGCGCAGCAATAAAGTATTCAAAAGCCAATTCAACCGCTTGTAGCCATCTTGCCCTGCGAGTGATTTTGTACAAACGCATAAGGGCGAACGCGGCCTCACCATCGTAATAAATGATCCTGAATTGTTCTTTGACGGTAAGGTCGGGGTAGTTCAACACGTGCACAAATTGACGAGTATCCGGATTCAGCATGGCGACAATGCCCTGGGCCAGTTTCTCCATCAACTCAATGTATTCGCGGGTGCCCGTCAGCTCGGTGTATTTGGCCAGTGCAAGAATGCTCACGGCATTCCCACCCAGCTTGATTTCATTTCCCGTATCGACCAAAAAGGCAGCTTGAATTCCACCACTTAACTCAATCTGCTTGATCAATTCATTCGTTAAACAATGCAGTGAACGGTCAATCGCCGACTTCAAAAATGCACTCTGGGTCACTTCCCACGCTTCAATCATTGCGTAGGTGGAACTTGCATGACGAAGCGTGTTGTAAGTTGGAATTTCCTTGTTAAAGCATGGAAACAGTCCGTATACAAAAAAACCGTTGTCCTTGACCTGACGCGCCAAAAACTCACTGGCATTCAACACCAGCTCGCTACTTGATTGCACATCCAGATCGGGTAACTGGCGGCGTCCCACAGCCACACCATCTTCCTCCAGGTGGTGCACTATTTCATCTGTGCCAATGTAGGCACCCTGCGTCAAAAACAGGTACACCGGTTGCTCATCATCATGGTTCAGTGCGAAGGACTGGCCATATTTCTTTCGAGCATATTTTTCGAAATTCCCAACATTGAGCTTAGAAAACTCTTCCTCCGAACCGCCATACAACATGGCGTTGCCGTTGAGTTCGCCCCACAAAAAGGAATATTCGAATTGCGGATCCAGCGCGATCCCGTAACTGAAGTAATTTCGTTTCGTTGTTGAAAGCAGCACCTTCAGTGCAGCCCAATTGGTTCTCTTGACCTCGCAAACCCGATCCACGCGGACATGCGCATAATCAACACCTGTTTTATCAAAAGAAGCAGAGGCATGGGAGCACAGTGCTTTCCAGCCAGTTTCAAACGACTGACCAACAAACGTTTCTACCTGGGCTCGCTCAAGCCCATTCGAACTAGACAACATCAAGACACAGGGTTTTTGACTCGGTGAGGTACCGAGTTTTGAAAAACAATTACCCAGTTTTTCAAGTCTGGCAGGATTAATCATGTTGTCCTGAAATCAGTCAAAAGAGAATTGATAAAGCACATCGACTGCATTGTCCGCCCCCGCCCGTGCAATAAAGCTGAGCTTGCGTGAGTATTGATAGTTCAGTTTCAAAATACTGGCCGCTGTTGTCACAGATTGATCAAAACTCAGATAAACACGATCGCTGAATCGTTTTCCCAAGGACACAATACGTTGCGACAGCAAGGGATCATCAGACCCAATCACGTTTGCGGAAGCATCTGCACCAGGTGCAATGGCCACCTTGCTGCCCACCGCACGGGAATCGGCTGCGGTCAAGGAACCTGTGCTCAAACTCAAGTCATCGATGCCAATTGATTTCGCAATTTTACGGGTCGTACTTTCGTCCTCATCACCAAAAATTGCCGCAGCAGCGGTCAGCAACAAAGTGGAATCGCGGTCTGCCGAACCACTTCCTCGTCCTAGAATCATCCACGACAACTTCTCCGAATCTGGCACGGCTGGTTCACTGACCAGACTGACCGTGGGCCGCTGCGCAGTGCCAGTTACCTCTACACCCGCCTCAACAGCCACGCCCTTGCGCACTGCACGAACATTCAGCCCCGGGTTGTCCAGCGGACCCTGGAAGTTAACCACGCCTCGCTCGATTGAGAGATCTTGCCCATAGGCGCGATAGGTACCACTCACAGTTTGAATGGTGCCGGTGGCGCTCAAACGTCTTCCCGATCGACGCTGCCCACTGCCACCAACCCCCTCAAGCATCACCAAGCGCAAACCACCCTCAAGCCGGCTTCGCAAGCCTTCAGCGTTCACGTAAAACCGGTCACCCAAATTGGCGCGCAATTGCAGGTCTATCGGCAAACCTTGCCCGGCCAGTTCACTGCGCCCTTGAATGAACACATCGTCGCCCAGGGTTTGAGGACCACTCTCAGGCATCTCGAAGTATGCCCCCAAGGTATCCACTTCCCCCCGAATCTTTAAGGGTTGTCCGTCAACACTGGGTTGCTGCAACGTCACACTCGAGTTCACCATCATCCATCGATCGAGTCGCTGCAGCAAGGGAACCCTGTCCATGGACAAGCGGATTTCACCATTCAAACCCGTCAAATTCCAAACACCCTCTGCCTTCACTTTCCCGTTGCCCTGAATCAACGGCCCCAACTCCTCGAGGTAGCGGCGAGGTGAGCGACGGTTGTACACGGTGAACTCGAAAGTGTCGATACTGGCCTTGTCGGTAGTGAAGTCAACCACCACATTGCCGTCTTCAAAGCGTACCCCTTGGTCAAGCTGAAACACATCCAGATCCAGCGCAAACAATCGTCCCTGAACATCGGGGTTGTTTGCAGTGCCCGCAATCGCCATTGCAATCTGGCCTGTACCGCTGGTTCTAACCCCACCACTGATCATGGGGCCCAGCCAGTTAAGCTCGGTAAATCCGGCCGCCACCGATCCCTGCATCGCCTCATTGCCTGCAATTTCCCAGGCTTTGGTTTGCGGGTTTTGTTGAACCGGCAGTTTCAGATTTGCAGTCACTGCACCGAAATCATCGGCAAGAATATTCAAGTCCACACTGGCCGCCTCTCGATTGAAATCGAGATTTGCAGTCATGGTTCGAATATCCACATCCACCTGTGAATCCTCAAGCACCTGCAAGCCACCCGACACATGCTGCACATCCACATGGCCATCTACCTTGTTGGGATTGGCCAAGTAGTTCCATTTCACTTTTGCAATCAGATCCTTGGGTTCTACTGTCAGTTGCTTGCGCAATATCGGAGACATGCGTGGAAAATAAAACTGGGGCATTTCACCCTCAACCCGTATTTCCCGGTTCGCAATACGAAGCACTTTGTTGTTCAACACTGAGGTGTCTTCGCCTTTGAGTACAAAATTCGTGAGCTCAAAATACCCCGGCGCAATCGTGAGCGGTGCAGGAGCCTGGAGAGCAAAGCTGCGAGCAGGCAACCACATGCCCTCGATTTTCAATTGAGTCCATTGCCCTTTCCAGCCAGAAACGTTTTTCGGTGTGCGCAAAGCCCCAACCCCACCCGCAAATGCAAACTCGCCTTTCAACGCACGCAAACGACTAAAGGGCTGCAAACCACTGGCAAACTCGCCCCGTAATTCATGCTGGTTGCGAACACCACGAAGCGTGAGCTTTAATTCATTCAAGGTGTTGGTCACCGCGCCGGGTACTTTGACTTTGCTCGCCACAATGTCGCCAACCCAGGGCGAATTTGGCGCTGAACCCAGGTTGAACTGTCCCGACACGGTATCAATCTGAATCGTGTCATCCAGCTTCAACTGACGCACATCAACATTGCCCTCACCCGAGAAGTTTCCGTCAATCCCTCTCAGTTTTCCTTTCAAACGCGCCGTCCCGGAAAGTTTCATCTGAATCAGTTTTCCGAGACGCGCGAGTTCATCCAGATTCACATCCACATCAACGAAATCAGACTGGGTTCCATAACTGCCAGTGGCTTTCACCGTGTTTCCCACCACGTCCAGATCAAGCAACATATTGCTTAAGCGAGAAACCCCGCCAGTGGCCTTGGCAACCAGTGTAAGCGGGGCGTTGGCCAGGCGGGAATTCATTAAATCAAGATTGATCTCACCCAAGGGGTCCACTGCACCTGCCTTTCCACTTTGCACCAAAACCCCATTGAACGAGGCTTTTCCGTTCAAATCACCTTGCAATAATGGACTGGCATCTGGAACGTAGTTGGCAGGGTTGATTCCCTTCAAGTCAAGCTGAACATCTACCGGTACTTTTCCACGCAAATCCACACGCAACTTACCTTGAAGTTCTGCTTGCCGATCTCGAACCGAAAGGCGTTTGACCTGCAACTGCTGCCCATTCTTGGTGCCTTGAATTGTAGAGGTCAGTGCGAGTTGCTGGGGCAAACTGGCAAATACAGAAGCATCTAAATTATTGGTCTTGACATCAAAATTCACATCCCCCGCCAAAACATCCAGAGTGGCAATCTGATCGTCACTCTGCTTGGACGCTCGCCACTGAATAGAGGCATTCGCATTGCCAGCCTGACGTTTTCCATCGGCCAACTGGAGCTCATCCACCCACAAATCAAATTGTTCGGGAAGTTGCTCCCTCAGGTTCAAATTAAACCGGGCCCGCATGAACGACAACGGTAACCCACCCGACTGAACGGTTGAAGGTCGAGCATTTCTAACCGAGAAATTGCCTGTACTTTCAGAAAAATCTGCATTGGGCTCTACCGTTGCAACAATCGCAAGCGATGCGCGTGGCGCCCCATCCAGCCAATTTGACGGATCGAAATTTTCTGCGTTCAGTCGTACCGTTTCAAACGGAGTTGAACCCAACAAAGTGAGCACTGCATTGGCTTGCACACGCTGTGTTTGATCCGCCTTGCCCGGGTTTTCCCCTTTGGCATCCAGGGCAAGCGCCAAGCGTTCGATAGAGCCTGTCGCAGCCAACTGCGCATTCAGCAACAAATCATCCAATTTCCGCTGTGCGTTCACCGCACCTCTCATTTGATAGGGTTTCGCCAGCGCCATCTCAAGTGAAGAGTTGATTTGAGTGTCCCGCACATTCAATGAAAAATTATCGATGTTGAGCTGTTTCGATTGAACCGAACCCCGAGCACTCAACTGCGTTAATTCTTCACCATTGATTAACAATTGCTGCACGCTGAGATGACGCAAGTCCACATCAACGGGTACGCTGATTTCATCCGGAATAACAAGCGGAGAATCTTCTTCAGAAGGCGGTGAATCAACGCGCACAACCTGTGCCGACAAATTGCTGATTCGAACCATTCGATTCAATACATTTGACCAGTCGATTACGAGCTGAATTTGCTCAATTTCAACCGTGGTATCGGCTTGCTTCCATCGAACAAACTCAAGATCCAACCCTTGCGACAAGGTGCCTTGAACCTTGCCGAATTCAAGTTGTTGATCCGAATTTTCATTCATCCAGTCCTGCGCTTGACCCACAGCAAACCGAAGGCCGTGTTCAGTATGAACCACCCACAGAACCCCAGCAGTGACAGCCACGGCTACAGCCAGCAAGAACGTAAATAAAGCGAATACCCCACGCTTCAAAATGCCACCCCCAGCGCAAAGTGAATTCTCAAGTTGTCCTGGTCTGCGGCTTTGGCCACATCAAAAGCGATAGGCCCAGCTGGGGTTTTATAACGTACCCCCACACCAATTGCCGGCTTGGGATCAAAGTCATTCCAGTTGTCGGCAACATCACCCACATCTGTAAAAACAGCAGCGCCAAGCGGTCCGCCATCAAACCACCGGGTGTACTCGAGGCTACCAATCATCACTCGACGGCCCCCCACCAAAACACCTTGATCGATTACGCCCAAATCTAGAAAGTCAAATCCACGAAGGCTGTTGGTCCCCCCCGCGCGAAACAGGTAATCCTGTGGAATATCCCGACGTGCACTGGCCACGACCGTACCAGCCTCGAATCGTGCAGAAAATAAATTCTCTCTGGAAGGCGACCAAAACTTCTGCACTCGACCATACAAACGAACAAAGTCTTGATCGGAAGCAAACTGTTCCGAAGCAAGGGCCAACTGGCCGAAAGCAATATATCCCTCCGAAGGATTCAGGCGATCATCTACGGCATTTCTTGTCCACGATGAACTTGCAACCAGCGCCTGAGTTTGTCCAAAATTGATACCAAGCGCGCTTCGCTCTTCCAACTGAAAGTTCAGGCCCAAACGGTAATCATTGATACCTTTGTTGAATTCTCGTATGGCTCCCACAGAAGATCGATCCACTTCAAGGTTCGATATTTCCTGGTGATCAATCGCCACCCCAACCGAGTCGGTAATGCCACGGGTTGACGGGGGAAGGAATACATCCGCATATGCAGACTGGCGCTTTTGTTCAATGCGAACACCGGTAACAAGCGAGTAGGCTCGATCAAACAAATTGTTGAATTGATAGGTGGCCTCAGTTCGAAACCCGGTATTGGAACTGTAGCCTGCACCCAAACCAAGGCGCTTGCTGTCACTTTCCATCACAGTGACCTCGATTGGAACATTCACTGGCTGTCGATCATCCGCATCAATTTTTACGTCCACAGCCGAGAAATAAGTTGTCCCTTGAAGATCCGCAAGCAGCCTTAACAGACGTTCTTGCTCGTATCGATCACCGGGGCGGATGGTGTTGTAACGTGAAACCAGGTCTTGGGGATATTTTGTCAATCCCTTAATTTGCAGATCTCCAAAAGTAAACACCGGGCCACTGTCGTAAACCACACTCAAAGCGACTGTATTCTTCTCAGGATCAACATCAGCCAAGCTTTCAGAAAGAGTCGCAGCCGCGAAATCTTTGGCCAACAGATCCCTCAACAGACTGTCTTTACTGGCACTCCAGTCAGCTTGATTAAAGGGCTGGTTAACTCCCAAAAGCCACAAGGTCTTCAGGCGCTCACGCCGCTCTGCAAACTCGTCTTTGTTGATTTCGCCATCGAATTGAATATCCACCGACACAATTTTACTTTGTATCCCTGGCTCGATTTTTATGTTCAGAGGTGGCGCCACATCTTCGGGAACTGTTTCATCAACGACTCGCTGAATCGAGGGAGAAAAATAACCTTCTGTACCCAGAGCATCACGAATGGCCGGTCGCAACCGCCTGAATAGTTGCCACGCATCTCCGTTGTCATTCACCTGTGCAGTCGAGCGAATTTGCCGGGTGGACTGCTCGATCAAGTCCTGGAATTCAGCAGGAACGTCGTAACTCACCTTGGGGGGGTCAAACTCGGTGACCACGTCTTGAGCGTAAACCACGCCAACGTGAAAGGCTATTGCACTGCAAGCGGCACAAAGCCAGCGAATCACCTCGCTTTTGTGGTTACTCAAAAACTTCTTCATGCTTTCCTGGACAGATAAGTCAATTCTCCCTGAGCCGACACTTTGACACCGCAGTTGTATATCGTGAATTGCCCAAGCTCAAATTGCCAATAAAAATACACAAATTTACCTTGGGGCCTACCTGGCCTCACCTTGGAACATGGTGTTGGCTCAAAAATTACAATACTTCATACGAATATTTACGAAGAACCCCCACCAAAATAGGTCCCCCAGGAAGATCAGTGCCAGAAAAATAATCGCGGTTAGATAACACTCATTTGGCATTCAACAACTGCAAGTCAAGACAATCGATCGAAGTAATTATTGCAGTAAATAACCCAGCAAACCCTTTTCCAGCAACAATCAATTCTTAATTAATTTTATTAAATTTAACAATCAAAATTATCTTGCCCAGCTGACGAAAATTATTCGTCCGGATATTTGTATTTTCCTGAATCCGATTGAATCCCCTGTGAGTAAAACGCTTATAGCAGTGGATTTGCCTAACAAACTCTCTAGCCTCAAGGAAATGTGAATCATGGAAAACGCCAACCCCGACGTGGGAATTATCAAGTCGCCTGCCGGTCTTCAAGTAGAACGCGGTGGCAAAATCGTAGAGCTAAGCCAAGGCGATGCTTTGCGATGGAATGATGTGGTAACCAACACTGGTACCCAGACCGCTGAAGTATTAATGCCCGCAGTGTCTGCCGGTCATGGCGACACCCTGTTGCAACTGGCGCCCAACGCGTCAGCAAAGCTGGAACAGATTACCTCCACCGTTGCAGACGGCGCCAACCGAACCGAGGTTGTTGCACTAAGCGAGGGTGTTGAGTTGTATGACATCGACAATGAAGTAAGTTCTGCAATCCTGACTCCCTACGAAGGCACCATGTCAGGCCTGGTGGGTGCTGGTTTGTTGGCTGGCGGTAGTGCCGGCGCTGGTGTTGGCGCAGCAATTGGTGGCGCAGCCCTTGGCGCAATTGCGCTGAGCGACGACGGTGACGATACCGTAACCACCGTTGATCCTAGCGACGACAGCGACTCTGATTCTGACAGCGACTCTGATTCTGACAGCGACTCTGATTCCGACAGCGATTCTGACTCCGACAGCGACTCTGACTCCGACAGCGACTCCGATTCTGACAGCGACTCTGATTCCGACAGCGATTCTGACTCCGACAGCGACTCTGATTCCGACAGCGACTCTGATTCCGACAGCGACTCTGATTCCGACAGCGATTCTGACTCCGACAGCGATTCTGACTCCGACAGCGATTCTGACTCTGACAGCGATTCT
Source organism: Limnobacter sp. UBA3528 (assembly GCF_002377005.1). Classification (NCBI taxonomy): domain Bacteria; kingdom Pseudomonadati; phylum Pseudomonadota; class Betaproteobacteria; order Burkholderiales; family Burkholderiaceae; genus Limnobacter; species Limnobacter sp. UBA3528. The sequence goes on from NZ_DFOZ01000035.1 coordinate 71,825, forward strand.
GACTCCGACAGCGATTCTGACTCCGACAGCGA
>NZ_DFOZ01000033.1:0-8976 GCF_002377005.1 Limnobacter sp. UBA3528
CGACAACGTGTCAATCAGTGTTGAGTTGATTGCCCCGATCGCGATGGAAGAGGGTCTGCGTTTCGCGATTCGCGAAGGTGGCCGTACGGTAGGTGCAGGCGTAGTTGCCAAAATCACCAAGTAATACTTGGAATGAGCCCGCATCAACCGATTGATGCGGGCAACTTTGAGGTGAGCCAAAAGTTAAGTTTGGTCACACTCTTTTAGCTCTTTAGGAACAAACATGAATAATCAAAAAATTCGTATTCGCTTGAAAGCTTTCGACTACAAACTGATCGATCAGTCTGCTCTCGAAATCGTGGAAACAGCCAAGCGCACAGGCGCCGTTGTGAAGGGTCCGGTTCCGTTGCCCACCCGAATTAAGCGTTTCGATATTCTGCGTTCTCCTCACGTGAACAAGTCTTCACGTGATCAGTTTGAAATCCGTACCCATCAGCGTTTGATGGATATCGTAGATCCTACAGATAAAACCGTAGATGCTTTGATGAAGCTGGATCTGCCCGCTGGCGTAGATGTTGAAATCAAGTTGCAATAAATTTAATTAACGCATATAATCTTTGGCTAACCTTTTCAAAAGGTTAGCTTTAGATAGAATTTAATCATTCGGCCAATCGTAGCCGAAATTGGAGAAATCATGAGTCTAGGCCTTATTGGTCGCAAGATCGGCATGATGCGCATCTTTACAGACGCGGGTGTTTCTATTCCCGTGACTGTTGTGGATGTGTCTTCTAACCGTGTTGCGCAGCTCAAAACACTCGAACAAGACGGCTACACAGCCGTTCAGCTGGCCTACGGGTCCAAGCGAGCCTCCCGCGTAGTCAAAGCGCAGGCAGGTCACTTCGCAGCAGCTTCTATTGAAGCTGCTTCATCTCTCGTTGAATTCCGTGTTGACACCGCCAAGCTTGCAGAATTGCAGGTTGGTGCTGCTGTGTCCGCGGAAATCTTTGCTCCCGGTCAGAAAGTTGATGTCAGTGGTGTAACGCAGGGTAAAGGATTTAGTGGGGCAATCAAGCGTCACCATTTCAGCTCTCAGCGCGCATCCCACGGTAATTCGATTTCGCACAATGCGCCTGGTTCAATCGGTATGGCGCAAGATCCGGGTCGAGTGTTTCCTGGTAAGCGTATGGCTGGTCAGTTGGGTAACGTGAACCGCACAACTCAGAACTTGGAAGTGGTGCGTGTAGACGCCGAGCGTGGTTTGCTTTTGATCAAGGGTGCAGTGCCCGGTTCAAAAGGTGGCCAGTTGTTGGTTAAGCCAGCTGTCAAGGCAAAGGCGTAAGGGGAACCAGATGGAATTGAAAGTCATTAGTGATTCTGGGCAGGCCTCTCAAACTGTTCAGGTGTCCGATGTGGTGTTTGGTCGTGAATACAATGAGCCGCTGATTCATCAGTTGGTTGTTGCGTATCAGGCCAATGCGCGTCAGGGTACGCGTCAGCAAAAAGATCGCTCAGAAGTGCGTGCGTCAACTCGCAAGCCCTGGAAGCAAAAAGGTACGGGTCGTGCGCGAGCCGGTGCGGTGTCCAGCCCATTGTGGCGCGGAGGCGGCAAGACCTTCCCGAATTCTCCAGATGAGAACTTCACTCAGAAGCTGAACAAGAAAATGTTCCGCGCAGGTGTTTGTTCCATCCTGTCTCAGTTGAGCCGTGAGGGTCGTTTGGTCGTTGTCGAGTCTTTGGGCTTGGAAGCGCCAAAGACCAAGCTGCTTGATCAAAAATTGAAAGGCATGGGTCTTGATTCCGTGCTGATGATTGTTGATTCAGTGGATGAAAATCTTTACCTGGCCTCAAGAAATCTGCCCAACGTGGCAGTGGTCGAGCCACGTTATGCTGATCCTCTTTCCCTGATTTATTTCAAGAAAGTGGTTGCGACTCGTGCGGCAATCGACAAACTGCAGGAGATGTACGCATGAACACGCAGCGTTTAATGAAAATTTTGCTTGCGCCCATCGTCTCTGAAAAGAGCACTATGCTGGCCGATAAGCATGAGCAAATCGCTTTCAAGGTTTGCACCACTGCAACAAAGCACGAGATCAAGGCGGCGGTAGAACTGCTGTTCAAGGTCGAGGTTGAGGCTGTGCGTGTCGTTAACATTGCTGGCAAGCAGAAGCGCTTTGGCCGCACCATGGGGCGTCGCTCCGATGTGCGCAAAGCCTATGTTGCGCTGAAAGCTGGTCAAGAAATTAATTTCTCGGAGGCTGCGTAACATGCCATTAGTTAAATTAAAGCCAACGTCACCCGGCCGCCGTGCCATGGTGAAAGTGGTTCATCCCCATTTGCACAAGGGTGAGCCTTACGCGCCTTTACTTGAAAAGAAATCAAAGACTGCAGGCCGCAACAATAATGGTCGCATCACTACCCGTCACATGGGTGGTGGTCACAAGCAGCATTATCGTATGGTTGATTTCAAGCGCAACAAAGATGGCGTGCCAGCGAAGGTGGAAACAATTGAGTACGATCCAAACCGTACTGCCCACATTGCCTTGATCTGCTACGCGGATGGCGAGCGCGCATACATCATTGCGCCTCGAGGCCTGCAGTTGGGTCAAACTGTTGTGAATGGCTCCGAAGCGCCAATCAAGATCGGTAACACTTTGCCGATTCGTAACATTCCAGTTGGCACAACAGTGCACTGCGTGGAAATGTTGCCAGGTAAGGGCGCCCAAATTGCTCGTTCAGCTGGTGGTTCTGCCATGTTGCTGGCTCGTGATGGCACCTACGCGCAAATGCGTTTGCGTTCCGGTGAAATCCGTCGTGTTCACATCGAGTGCCGCGCCGCCATTGGTGAGGTGAGCAACGAAGAGAACAGTTTGAAGAAAGTAGGTAAGGCTGGTGCAACACGCTGGAAGGGCATTCGTCCGACGGTGCGCGGTACTGCGATGAACCCGGTAGATCACCCGCATGGTGGTGGTGAAGGCAAGACCGGCGAAGGCCGTGTGCCAGTTAGCCCATGGGGCCAACCAGCCAAGGGCTACCGCACTCGCAACAACAAGCGTACCAATTCGATGATTGTTCAGCGTCGTCACAAGCGTTAAGTGGGGTAAACAGATATGTCTCGTTCATTAAAAAAAGGTCCTTTCTGCGACGCCCACTTGATCAAAAAAGTTGAGGCTGCTGCAGCATCCAAGGACAAGCGTCCAATTAAAACCTGGTCCCGTCGCTCGACTGTACTCCCTGAGTTCATCGGTCTGACAATCGCTGTACACAATGGTAAGCAACATGTGCCTGTGTACATCAACGAAAACATGGTTGGTCATAAACTCGGCGAATTTGCGTTGACACGCACATTCAAGGGTCACGCGGCTGACAAAAAGGCCAAGCGATAAGGGGTAAGAAATGGAAACTCGTGCAATTTTGAAGGGTGTTCGCTTGTCTCCTCAGCGTGGCCGTATGGTCGCTGATTTGATTCGCGGTAAAAAGGTTGATCAAGCCTTGAACATTCTTGCTTTCTCTCCTCAGAAGGCAGCTTTGATTGTGAAAAAGGTGTTGGAAAGCGCAATCGCCAACGCAGAACACAATGATGGTGCTGATGTTGATGAATTGAAAGTAAAAACCATTTACGTGGAAGAGGGGCCGGTGTTGAAGCGCTTTACAGCGCGAGCCAAGGGCCGTGGCAATCGTATCACTAAGAAGACCAGTCACATTTATGTGACGGTTGGAAACTAAGGGGGTTACATGGGTCAGAAGATTAACCCTACGGGCTTTCGCCTCGCGGTATCACGCAACTGGGCTTCTCGCTGGTACGCATCAAATCGCGATTTCTCCAAGATGCTTCTTGAAGATATCCAGGTTCGTGATTTCCTGAAGAAGAAGCTGAAAAACGCGTCTGTTGGCCGAGTGCTGATTGAGCGTCCTGCCAAGAATGCTCGCGTAACAATTTATTCAGCTCGTCCAGGCGTGGTGATTGGCAAGAAAGGTGAAGACATTGAATTGTTGAAAGCCAGCTTGCAAAAATTGGTTGGCGTGCCTGTTCATGTGAACATCGAAGAAGTTCGCAAGCCCGAAATTGACGCGCAGTTGATCGCCGATGGTATTTCCCAGCAGCTAGAACGTCGCATTATGTTCCGCCGCGCTATGAAGCGTGCGATGCAAAATGCGATGCGCATGGGTGCTCAAGGTATCAAGATCATGTCGTCTGGTCGTTTGAATGGTATCGAGATTGCTCGTACCGAGTGGTATCGTGAGGGCCGTGTGCCTTTGCACACTCTGCGTGCAGACATCGACTACGCTACAAGCGAAGCGGCAACCACCTACGGCATTATTGGTATCAAGGTTTGGGTGTACAAAGGTGACACATTGGGTCGCGGAGATGTTGCGGCGGCACCAGTTGAGGCAGAAAAAGAAGAGCGTCGTCCGCGTCGTCCTTCTACTCGTCCAGCCGGAGCAGGTGCACGCAAGGCGCGTAAACCCGAAGGTGCTAGCGCAGCAGCTAGTGGTTCAAACAAAGAGGAAGGCGCTGCCAGCACTTCCTCAGAACAGTAATCTAGGAGCGCATGATGTTACAGCCATCACGTCGCAAATATAGAAAAGAACACAAAGGCCGTAATACTGGTCTGGCCACACGTGGTGCAAGTGTTTCTTTTGGTGTTTACGGTCTGAAGTCCACTGGTCGCGGTCGCTTGACTGCACGCCAGATTGAGTCAGCCCGTCGCGCCATGGTTCGTCACATTAAACGTGGCGGTAAGATTTGGATCCGCGTGTTCCCGGACAAGCCAATTACCAACAAACCTGCGGAAGTTCGTATGGGTAACGGTAAAGGTAGCGTTGAGTTTTATGTGGCTGAGATTCAGCCAGGTAAAGTACTTTACGAGATGGACGGTGTGAGTGAAGAGTTGGCGCGTGAGGCGTTCCGCCTAGCGGCTGCCAAGTTGCCTCTTCCTTGCGTGTTCGTAACACGTCAGATTGGGAGTTAAGCAATGAAAGCTTCTGAATTGCGCGGCAAAAGCGCTGCAGAATTGACGAAAGAGTTGGAAGAGTTGTTGCGTGCGCAGTTTTCATTGCGCATGCAGGCTGCTACGCAGCAGCTGACCAACAACTCCCAGTTGGCAAAAGTACGTAAAGACATCGCACGTGTCAAAACGGTGATGACTCAATCGAAGAGGTCCGCATGAGCACCGAAGCGAAAGTAAGTTTGAAGCGCACCTTGGTAGGTCGCGTTGTCAGTGACAAGATGACCAAATCGGTTGTGGTGATGGTTGAAAACCGTATCAAGCACCCGATTTACGGCAAGTATATTGTTAAGTCTCACAAGTACACTGCCCATGATGAAAGCAATGAAGTTGGTGAGGGTGACCTGGTTGAGATCTGTGAAGGTCGTCCTATCTCCAAGACAAAATCTTGGAGTGTGACCAAAGTGTTGGAGAAAGCGAAAATCATTTGATTTTTGTCTTGCTCAAGTAATTCAAGCCTGCTAATATGGCAGGCTATCTTTTCAACCCTTGCGGGACCAAAACTGGTTGCGAAAGCAATTAAGTTGGTTTGACAATCCATGATACAAATGCAATCACGGCTAGATGTGGCCGACAACACGGGTGCGCGTTCTGTAATGTGCATCAAGGTTCTTGGTGGTTCCAAGCGCCGTTACGCGGGCATTGGTGACATCATCAAGGTGTCCATTAAGGATGCGGCCCCTCGCGGTCGCGTCAAGAAAGGCGAAATTTACAACGCAGTGGTCGTTCGTACGGCTAAGGGCGTTCGTCGTCCAGATGGCGCGTTGATTAAATTCGATAGCAACGCAGCGGTTTTGTTGAATGCAAAACTTGAACCCATCGGTACCCGTATTTTTGGCCCAGTGACACGTGAGCTTCGCAATGAAAAGTTCATGAAAATCGTGTCGCTGGCACCAGAAGTTCTGTGAGGTAAATATGAACAAAATTCGCAAAGGCGATGAAGTGCTGGTTCTTAACGGCAAGTTCAAGGGGAAGAAAGGCGTTGTGCTTTCCCGTGTGAATGATGAATACCTTCTGGTAGAAGGCGTCAATATCGTTAAGAAGCATCAAAAGCCAAATCCTATGAAGGGAGATGTTGGTGGTGTTGTTGATAAAACAATGCCCATCCACCAGTCCAATGTCAGCTTGTTTGACAAAGAGACAGGTAAGCCATCTCGTGTAGCCATCAAGCAGGTGGATGGCAAGTCCGTGCGGGTACTGGTGAAAACCGGCGCTCAGTTGGCAAACTAAGGGGGCCGTCGTGTCACGTTTTCAAGAGTTTTATAGAAACGAAGTGATTGGTCAGTTGACCAAGCAGTTTGGTTATAAGTCGGTGATGGAAGTTCCTCGTATTACCAAAATTACCCTGAATATGGGTGTGGGTGAGGCCGTCAATGACAAGAAGATCATTGAGCACGCTGTTGGTGATTTGACTAAAATCGCTGGCCAGAAGCCGGTGGTGACGAAAGCCAAAAAGGCGATTGCCGGTTTCAAGATTCGCGAAGGTTACCCAGTAGGTTGTATGGTAACTCTGCGCGGAGACCGCATGTATGAATTCCTGGATCGTTTGGTAACGATCGCGTTTCCTCGTGTACGCGACTTCCGTGGGGTGTCTGGCAAATCTTTCGATGGCCGTGGCAACTACAACATTGGTATCAAAGAACAGATTATTTTCCCTGAGATTGAGTACGACAAAATCGACGCACTTCGGGGTCTCAACATCAGCGTAACTACGACAGCGCGTACCAACGATGAAGCCAAGGCTTTGTTGACCGCTTTCAAGTTCCCGTTCCGTAACTGAGGTGTGACGTGGCAAAACTAGCTTTGATTAATCGTGAGAAAAAGCGCGCAGCACTGGTCAAGAAGTACTCGGCCAAGCGTGAGGCTTTGAACAAGATTGTAAAAGATCAGTCGGTCAGTGAAGCAGACCGTTATGAGGCACGCCTTAAGTTGCAGGCGCTGCCAAGAAACGCGAACCCAACTCGTCAGCGCAATCGCTGCGAATTGACTGGTCGTCCCCGCGGCACATTCCGTTTGTTCGGTTTGGCCCGTAACAAGATCCGTGAAATTGCCATGCGTGGTGAGATTCCTGGAATCACTAAGGCAAGTTGGTAAGGGGTTCTAATTATGAGTATGAGTGATCCAATCGCCGACATGTTGACCCGCATTCGCAATGCTCAGGGTGTTGACAAGGTTTCGGTTGAGATGCCTTCCTCAAAAGTGAAGGTAGCTATTGCGCAAGTTTTGAAAGACGAAGGCTACATTGAGAGCTTCTCAATTGTGGGTGAGTCCGCAAAACCTGTATTGAAAATTGAGTTGAAGTACTACGCTGGTCGCCCAGTGATCGAAAAGATCGAGCGCGTTTCCAAGCCCGGTTTGCGCATTTACAAAGGTAAAGACGCAATTCCTGAGGTAATGAACGGTTTGGGTGTGGCTATTGTTTCAACTTCCAAAGGCGTGATGACTGATCGCAAGGCCCGTACCACTGGTATTGGCGGCGAAGTCATCTGCTACGTGGCTTAAAGGGGTAATGAAATGTCAAGAGTAGCGAAAGCTCCCATTTCTGTGCCTACAAGCGTGCAGGTTACTGTGAGTGGTCAGGTTGTTTCAGTGAAAGGCGGTAACGCTGAATTGAAACTGAATGTAAATTCATTGGTTATGCCAGTGTTTGAAAACGGCATTTTGTCTGTTAAGCCGGTTGTAGATACAACCGATGCAAATGCGCAGGCTGGTACCGCCCGAGCATTGTTGGCCAATATGGTTAACGGTGTAAGCAAGGGTTTCGAGCGCAAGTTGCAGTTGGTGGGTGTGGGTTATAAGGCGGCAGTTCAGGGTGACTCGATCAACCTGGCGCTGGGTTTCTCCCACCCTGTCATTCACAAGCTGCCAGCAGGCGTGAAGGCTGAGACGCCAACACCCACCGAGATCGTCTTGAAGGGTGCCGACAAACAAGTTATTGGTCAAACTGCCGCTGAAATCCGCGCGTACCGCCCACCAGAGCCATACAAGGGCAAGGGTGTGCGTTATTCGGATGAGCGTGTGGTTATCAAAGAGACCAAGAAGAAATAAGGCGCCAAGAGGTAAATCATGGAAACTAAACAAGAAGCACGTGCCCGTCGTGCAAAACAAACCAGACGTCGTATTGCGCTTGCACGTGCAACCCGTCTGTGTGTGTTCCGTACCAACTCCCACATCTACGCTGCGGTTCATTCGTCAGATGGTGGTCAGGTGTTGGCCGCTGCGTCTACCAATGACAAAGAGTTGCGTGCTCAACTGGATGGTAAGTCCGGTTCGAACAAGGCTGCGGCAGCATTGGTTGGAGCTGCTATTGCCAAGCGTGCCTTGGCTGCCGGTATCAGTGAAGTTGCGTTCGACCGTTCAGGCTTTGCCTATCATGGTCGCGTTAAAGAACTGGCTGACGCTGCGCGTGAAGCTGGCTTGAAATTCTAAGGAGTGATCATGGCAAGAATGCAAGGTAAAAATGCCGCGCCTGAAGCGCGTGATGACGGCCTTAAGGAAAAAATGATCGCGGTTAACCGCGTGACCAAGGTTGTTAAGGGTGGCCGTATCTTGGGCTTCGCAGCATTGACCGTAGTTGGTGATGGTGACGGTAGCGTGGGTATGGGCAAGGGCAAGTCCCGTGAAGTTCCTGTGGCTGTTCAAAAAGCCATGGAGCAGGCTCGTCGTCAAATGGAAAAAGTGTCGCTTCGCGATGGTTCGATCCATCACATTGTGTACGGACAGCATGGCGCATCCAAAGTGTTCCTGGCTCCGGCGCAAGAGGGTACCGGCATTATCGCGGGTGGTCCAATGCGTGCCGTTCTGGAAGTTGTTGGAGTTCGTAATATTGTGGCCAAAAGCCATGGTTCTTCGAACCCTTACAACCTGGTTCGCGCAACTTTGGACGCTTTGGGCAAGTTGCAAACCCCAGCTGAGATCGCCGCCAAGCGTGGCCTGTCAGTTGAAAAGTTATTTGAGGCTTAATCATGAGCGGATCTGTAAAAGTTACGTTGGTTAAGAGCATTATCGGAACCAAAGAAACTCATCGTGC
>NZ_DFOZ01000033.1:9352-42316 GCF_002377005.1 Limnobacter sp. UBA3528
CCCGAAGTGCGTGGAATGATTAACAAGGTGTCATACCTGTTGAAAGTTGAGGCTGCATAATGGAACTGAATACACTTGCACCTGCACCAGGCAGTAAGTTTAACCGCAAGCGCGTGGGCCGTGGTATTGGTTCTGGCTGGGGTAAAACAGCTGGCCGTGGTCACAAAGGTCAAAAGTCACGCAGTGGCGGTTTTCACAAAGTCGGTTTTGAAGGCGGTCAAATGCCAATGCACCGTCGTTTGCCGAAGCGTGGTTTCTCTTCACGTACCGCTGCCTTTAATGCTCAGATCCGTTTGACCGATCTGGACACTTTGGCCGTAGACACCGTAGATATTCTGACTTTGAAGCAAGCTGGTCTGGTTCCTGCTCAAACTTTGTCAGTGAAAGTTATTCTGGCTGGTGAAATCAAGCGTGCTGTGGTACTGAACGGCATTAAGGCAACGAAAGGCGCAGCAGAGGCCATCTCGGCAGCTGGCGGCACCATTAACGCTTAAGAGAGTATCGCGTGGCCTTTAATCCATCTACATTGGCGTCATCCAACAAATTTACCGACTTGCGCAAGCGTCTGGTATTTTTGTTGTTGGCTCTGATTGTGTATCGTATTGGCGCACACATTCCAGTACCTGGAATCGATCCTACCCAGCTCAAGCAGCTGTTTGATAGCCAGCAAGGCGGTATCTTGGGCATGTTCAACATGTTCTCGGGCGGGGCTTTGTCCCGTTTTACCGTCTTTGCCTTGGGCATCATGCCCTACATTTCTGCGTCGATTGTTATGCAATTGGCCAGTGTGGTGGTTCCGCAGTTGGAGGCTTTAAAAAAGGAAGGTGAGGCGGGTCGTCGCAAGATTACCCAATACACACGCTACGGCACTTTCTTTTTGGCCACCTTTCAGGCGATTGGTATTTCAATAGCCTTAGAGTCCCAGGCTGGTCTGGTGATTGATCCGGGTATGGCGTTCCGATTTACTACGGCTGTTTCTTTGGTTACTGGAACCATGTTTTTGATGTGGTTGGGTGAGCAGATTACAGAACGTGGTTTGGGTAACGGCATCTCGATTTTGATCTTTGCTGGCATTGCAGCTGGCTTGCCTGGAGCGATTGGTGGGTTGTTTGAACTGGTGAGAACTGGTGCGATGAACTCTCTTGTTGCTTTGATGATTGTAGTTCTCGCAGTGGCTGTGACTTATTTGGTTGTGTTCGTTGAACGCGGTCAACGCAAGATCACTGTGAATTACGCAAAGCGACAGGTTGGAAACAAAATTTACCAGGGACAAACTTCGCACTTGCCACTGAAGTTGAACATGGCCGGTGTGATTCCTCCGATTTTTGCATCCAGCATTATTTTGCTGCCTGCAACTTTGACGAGTTGGTTTGGTTCCGGTGATGGTGCAGTGGTTGGTTTCTTGAAAGAGGTGTCACAGACTCTTTCTCCTGGACACCCTCTGTACATGTTGCTTTACGCTGCTGCGATCGTGTTTTTCTGTTTCTTTTACACCGCCTTGGTGTTTAACAGCAGAGAGACGGCAGATAACTTAAAGAAAAGCGGTGCATTTTTGCCTGGAATTCGCCCTGGTGAGCAAACGTCACGATACATCGATAAGGTGTTGACTCGTTTAACCCTGATTGGTGCAGCTTATATCACTTTGGTGTGTCTGCTGCCTGAATTCCTGGTTTTGGGATTGAGTGTTCCGTTCTATTTTGGCGGTACATCTCTGTTGATTATTGTAGTGGTTGCGATGGATTTCATGGCACAGGTTCAGGCCTACGTGATGTCCCAGCAATACGACAGCCTGTTGAAGAAATCAAGCTTCAAAGGTTCTGGATTAACGAGGTAGTGATTGTCTAAAGACGACGTTATCCAAATGCAGGGAGAGGTAGTAGAGAACCTCCCTAACGCCACTTTTCGAGTGAAATTGGAAAATGGTCACGTGGTGCTTGGTCACATATCAGGCAAGATGCGCATGAACTATATTCGCATTCTTCCTGGTGACAAGGTGACGGTTGAGTTGACGCCGTACGACTTGTCCAGAGCACGAATTGTTTTTCGAGCCAAATGAATTGGTTCTTTTTGGAGTTTCGCCATGAAAGTTCAGGCATCTGTAAAAAAGATTTGTAGAAAATGCAAAGTGATCAAGCGCAAAGGCGTTGTTCGCGTGATTTGTTCTGAGCCGCGCCACAAGCAGCGTCAAGGTTAATAAAAGGGGATTTAAATGGCTCGTATTGCCGGCATTAACATTCCAAGCCACCAGCATACCGTAATCGGTCTGACTGCTATTTTCGGCATTGGTCGTTCCACCGCCAAGAAAATTTGTGCAGTGACCTCAATTCCTGAGTCCAAGAAGGTTAAAGACCTCGACGACGCAGATTTGGAAAAGCTGCGTGACGAAGTGGGCAAGTACCTGACTGAGGGTGATCTGCGCCGTGAAGTAACCATGAACATCAAGCGTTTGATGGATTTGGGTTGCTATCGTGGTTTCCGTCACCGTAAGGGTCTGCCTGTACGTGGTCAGCGTACTCGCACCAACTCTCGTACTCGCAAGGGTCCGAAGCGTGCTGGTATCGCACTGAAGAAATAATCAGGTAATCATAGGAAGGTTAGCCAAATGGCCAAAGGAACAGCGAATAACCGCGCACGCAAGAAAGTCAAAAAGAATATTTCTGACGGTATTGCGCACGTACACGCATCATTCAACAACACCATCATCACGATCACTGACCGTCAGGGCAATGCTTTGGCTTGGTCTACATCGGGTGCTCAAGGCTTCAAGGGCTCTCGCAAGTCGACTCCCTTTGCTGCTCAGGTGGCTGCTGAGGTTGCGGGTAAGGCTGCACAGGAATGCGGTATCAAAACAGTTGAAGTGCTTATTAAAGGACCAGGCCCCGGCCGTGAGTCTAGCGTACGTGCTTTGAATGCATTGGGTATCAAAGTGACCAGTATTTCTGACATCACTCCGATCCCGCACAACGGATGTCGTCCTCCCAAGCGTCGTCGCATCTAATTTTTTTAAGACCATTGTTCGTCAGATTGTTTGACGGACTGAAGCGAGTCAAATCGCGTAATGAAAGAGGTTTCAAGTGGCTAGATATACAGGTCCAAAGTGTAAGTTGTCGCGTCGTGAAGGCACAGACTTAAGTCTGAAAAGTGCACGCCGCAGTCTCGATTCCAAGTGCAAGCTTGATTCAAAGCCAGGTCAGCATGGTCGCACCTCCGGTGCTCGTACGTCTGACTATGGTCAACAATTGCGTGAAAAGCAGAAAGTAAAGCGCATGTACGGCGTGCTGGAAAAGCAGTTCCGTCGTTATTTCGCGGAAGCCTCACGCCGCAAAGGCAACACTGGCGAAACATTGTTGCAGTTGTTGGAGTCTCGTTTGGACAATGTGGTTTATCGCATGGGTTTTGGCTCCACTCGCGCCGAAGCACGTCAGCTGGTGAGCCACAAGGCAATTTTGGTGAATGGCAAGGCCGTTAACATTCCTTCCTACTCTGTGAAGTTGAATGACGTTATTTCCATTCGCGAAAAGTCGAAGACACAGGCACGTATCGTTGAGTCTGTAACTTTGGCCGAGCAGATGGGTTTCCCCCTGTGGGTTAATGTGGATGCGAAGAAGTTGGAAGGCTCTTTTAAGAGTGTTCCCGAGCGTGCTGACCTCTCCCAAGAGATCAACGAAAGCTTGATCGTTGAATTGTACTCACGTTAATTTGATTAACTGATCCCAGGGATCCCCAGCCTTATCGGTGTAACGAGCCGAGGGTATTGAAAAGGATTTTGAATGTTTAATGCTAGCTTGCTGAAGCCCCGTATTGTTGAGGTCGAGACAGTCGCCCCCAATAGTGCAAAAGTAGTGATGGAGCCGTTCGAGCGTGGTTATGGCCACACTCTGGGCAATGCTCTGCGTCGTGTACTGTTGTCATCCATGATCGGCTATGCACCTACAGAGGTGTCGATAGCTGGGGTGGTTCATGAATACTCGACTCTGGATGGTGTGCAGGAAGACGTAGTTGACCTGTTGTTGAACCTGAAGGGTATCGTGTTCAAGTTGGAGTCACGAGATGTGGTGACCGTGACTTTGAAGCGCGAGGTTGAGGGTGTAGTGACTGCAGGTGATATCGAGCTTCCTCATGATGTGGAAATCATCAACCCGGATCACGTGATTGCCCATTTGTCGCAAGGCGGCAAGCTGGATATGCAAATCAAAGTGGAGAAAGGTCGTGGTTACGTGCCAGGTTCAGTTCGTCGTTTTCCTGACGAGCCAAGCAAGGCAATTGGCCGTATCGTGTTGGACGCATCATTTAGCCCTGTTAAGCGTGTTTCATACGCCGTCGAAAGCGCGCGTGTAGAACAACGTACCGACTTGGACCGTTTGGTGATGTCGATTGAAACCAATGGCGTGTTGTCGCCTGAGGAATCAATTCGTCTGGCTGCACGTATTCTGGTCGAACAACTATCTGTGTTTGCAGCATTGGAAAATACTGCTGAACCTGAAGTTTCGCAGCGTGCGCCACAGGTTGATCCAATTCTGTTGCGCCCAGTCGATGATCTGGAACTGACTGTGCGTTCGGCAAACTGTTTGAAAGCAGAGAATATTTACTACATCGGCGATCTGATTCAGCGCACGGAAAACGAGTTGTTGAAGACTCCTAATCTGGGTCGCAAGTCATTGAACGAAATCAAGGAGGTGTTGGCCGCACGCGGTTTGACACTCGGTATGAAATTGGAAAACTGGCCACCCGCCGGTCTCGATAAGCCTTGAGCTTAGCGTTTGTTAGATTGAAGGATATTTAAAATGCGTCACCGTCATGGATTGCGTAAACTAAATCGCACCAGCAGCCACCGCCTTGCAATGTTTAGAAACATGACCAACGCTTTGTTGCGTCACGAAGTGATCAAAACAACGCTGCCAAAGGCCAAGGAACTGCGCAAAATTGCAGAACCCATTATCACTATGGGCAAGTCGCCAACACTGGCCAACAAGCGTCTGGCATTTAGCCGCTTGCGTGATCGTGAAATGGTTGTGAAGCTGTTCGACGAGATCGGTCCTCGTTACGCTGCTCGCCCAGGTGGTTACATGCGTGTTCTGAAGTTCGGTTTCCGCAAAGGCGACAATGCACCAATGGCTTTGGTTGAATTGGTGGATCGTCCGGAAACTGCTGAGATCGTAGAAATCGCTGAAGAGCAGGCCTAACTATTTGACATTACTTGGTGGGGTAACGATGTTGCCGCTTCAAGTGATGCTGAATGTCAGTGGTCTGGAATCAGTTGTGAGAAAGCCGTGTTAGCTTATGCTAGCGCGGCTTTTTTATTTTCTTTTGTAAGCCGATGTTGTGGTGACAGTTGTTGGGGATGCTGGTAAGTGGCTGGTTCTACTGTATTGACTTTGAGTGGCGTGCGCAAAACCTATGGTGGGCGCGATGTACTGACAGGTTTGAATTTCTCTCTAAGCGCCGGTGAGTGTGTGGCGTTGCTGGGGCCCAATGGTGCCGGAAAGTCAACTACGATTGCCTTGGCTTTGGGCTTGGCGCAAGCAGATTCAGGTGTGGTGGAGTTGCTGGGAAAGAGACTTCCTGATGCCGGACACCTTGCCAGACAGGAGGTGGGTGTTGTGCCGCAATACGATGCACTAGACCCCGATTTCACCGTATTTGAGAACTTGATGGTGTTTGGTCGATACTTTGGCCTACACGGTGACAAGTTGCGCGAGCGTGCAGAGTTGCTGTTAAGTTTCGCGCAGTTGGTTAACCGCAGGAATGATTCCGTGGCCACCTTGTCAGGTGGAATGCGTAGACGTTTGATGCTGGCCAGGGCTTTGATCAATCAGCCGAAGGTTCTGTTTCTCGATGAGCCGACGACAGGCCTTGATCCGCAAGCAAAACATGTGATTTGGGATCGATTGGTTGATCTGAAGCGCCAGGGCATGGCGATGTTTTTAACCACGCACTACATGGATGAAGCACAGCGACTGGCGGATCGCGTAGCTGTACTGGATCACGGCGATATCGTGGCCTGTGACAAACCTCTGACGCTGATACGCAATGTGGTTGGCCACGCAGTGCTGGAGTTATGGGGTACGGGCGCCGCGCGTTGCGTAACACAGCTTGTGGGTTCGGAGGGTGAGCCGATGGAGCAGCGAGGCGAGACTTTTTATTTCAGGAATGAAAAAGCGGATGAAATGTTGGAGGCACTGAAGGGTTCGCCTCAATCCGATGTGGACTATATTTATCGCCCGGGAAATCTCGAAGACGTGTTTTTCTCCTTGACCGGTAGGGCTTTGCGCGATGATTAATTTTCATGCGGTATTTCAGGTGTGGCGCCGAAACTTTTTGGTGTGGCGAAAGCTGGCGCTCCCCTCTCTGCTTGGCAATGTAGTCGATCCGGTGATGGCCTTGATGGCTTTTGGATTGGGACTTGGGTCGATGTTGCCCAATGTGGGAGGCATGCCTTACTTGAACTACCTCGCTGTGGGCGCGGTTTGTATTAGTGCGATGAACGCGCCAACATTTGAGGCGTTGTATTCTGCATTTTCACGCATGCACACTCAAAAAACATGGCAGGTGATCATGAACACGCCGGTTCGTTTGCGTGAGGTGGTTTTGGGTGAATGCAGTTGGGCTGCAAGTAAAGGTTTGATCAGCACAGGAGCCATGTTATTGATTGTGGCGCTTTTGGGCATTGGTGATGTTCAGTTCTGGATTTTGTCCTGGCTAGTGCTGATTCTTGCTTGTTTGATGTTTGCCGGGTTTGGGCTGTGTATCAACGCAAGGGCTCCCAGCTACGATTTCTTTATGTTCTATTTCACCTTGGTTGTGACGCCAATGACATTTTTGTCGGGCGCATTTTTCCCAAGGGAGCAGTTGCCTGAATGGTTAATGAGGGTGGCTGACTACATGCCACTTTCAGTGGTGGTGGATGCGCTTCGGGGTATTTATGCTCGCGATTTCAGCATGTTGCCGGCACTTTTAGCCCAAATGGCTGTCTATGCGACAGTGGGAATAGGGTTGGCGATCTTCTTGACCGAACGCAGGTTTAAACGGAAAGGCGCATGAGGAATAAGGCGGAACGCTGTTGGGTGGCTTATTCGACAGTGGGGTCACACGAGCGGGCCTGTGAGTTGGCCCATCGATTGGTGGACGAGCAGCTGGTGGCTTGTGTGAATATTGTGGGCCCGATTGAGTCGGTGTATCGCTGGCAGGGAAAGGTCGAGCAGGCCAAGGAATGGATGTTGATGATGAAGTGTTCGGAATCGCAATGCGAAGAATTGAAGAGAGCTTTGCCGTATTTGCACGGCTATGATGTGCCGGAGTTAATCATGCTGCCAATTGCAGATGGGCATGTGCCCTACCTTGACTGGATTGCTGCCAGTGGCAAGAAGGGGGTAGGGGCATGAGCGACAGAGCTGTGCGGTGGATGTTGCCAGCGTTATTGCTGCTGGCAAACTTGTGGGTGGGTTTGAGCCAGGCGCGCGCCAATGATTTTTTGCCACCAGAAGAGGCTTTTCAGTTCACTTTGAGTGTGCAAGATCCTGCTTGTGTTGAGGATTGTCTGATCGACGTACGCGCCAAAGTTGCGCCTGAGTATTACCTGTACCGTGAGCGTTTTGCGCTTGAGAACCCAATGAATTTGCCGGTGTTTGAATTTGTTGAGTTGCCTCGGGGCGATCGCAAGTTTGATGAATTTTTGAATCAGGAAATTGAGGCACTTCGGGGTGAGATGGCGTTTCAGATTCGCTATGGCTTGGGTAATAACCCAGTGGATATGGCCAAAGCTGTGATGATCTCCCAAGGGTGTGCGGATGCTGGGTTGTGTTACCCGCCTATGACGACGCCGGTGGTATTCAAGGAAAGTGGATTGCTGGGTGGGGTGTTAGGTGGTGGAGTAGGTGCATTCTTCGGAAAGACGTCTGATTTGCCCTCAACAAACAGCAAGCAATCCCGCGCTGGTTTGCCTGCAGATGAAGCGGGCGACTTGGCCAGCAGGCTGGCGGCTCAATCGTGGCTGGTGGTCTTGCCGGTATTTTTCGGTTTGGGTTTGTTATTGGCTTTTACACCGTGTACTTTGCCGATGTTGCCAATTGTCAGCAGTTTGGTGGTCGGGCAGCAGGCTGGTAGCCACGGGGCGGGCAAAGCAAAGCCCATGGCTCTGGCCTTGGTGTATGTGTTGGGTATGGCTCTGACGTACGCTTTGTTGGGTGTACTGGCCGGGCTGACCGGGCAAAGCCTGGTCATGGCCATGCAACAGCCACCGGTGTTGTGGGCGTTTGGTGGCGTGTTGGCGATGCTGGGTGTTGCGCTGTTGTTGGGATATTCACTGCAATTGCCGGCGAGTTTTCAAGGGTGGTTGCAAGAGAAAACAGGTCGTCTGAAAGGTGGGCAATTCATTCCGGTGTTGGTTATGGGTGTTTTGTCGGCGTTGTTGTTAGGTCCGTGTGTTGCGCCCCCGTTGGCGGGTGCGTTGTTGTATATCGGCCAAACTGGTGACGCAGTATTGGGCGGAGCAGCGTTGTTTTTGCTGGCCCTGGGCATGGGTTTGCCTTTGGTGTTATTCGCAGCCGGTGCGGGTGCTGCCTTGCCAAAAGCCGGAGCCTGGATGAGTTGGGTGTCGGCAGCGTTCGGTTTTGTTTTGCTGGCAGTTGCTGTATGGACAATTACGCCAGTGACACCGGTTTGGCTGGTCATGGCGATGTGGGCATTGTTGGCCTGTATGACTGCTGCTGCGCTGTTTCATGGCGCAAGCAGCATGGCGACCATGGGCTCAAGAGGCAAGGTGATCAGCAAAACTTTCGGTTTGCTGTTTACGCTTTTGGCTTTGATTTATCTGATGGGCCTGTTTTCTGGCTCAAGCAGTCTGCTTCAGCCTTTGGCTGGCTTGAATGGACAGCGCGCCGTTGTGGAGGGTACGTCCCAACAGCTTTCAACCGGTAAGCCTGCGTTTGAGAAGGTGCGGAGTGAGGATGTTTTGAGTTTGATTGAATCGAGCCCGCAGCCGGTGATGCTTGATTTTTATGCGGATTGGTGTGTGAGTTGTAAAGAGTTTGAGTTGTTTACCTTGACTGATAGCTCGGTCAAAGAAAAGCTCATGGGTATTCGTTTGGTGCAGGTAGACGTGACCGACAATACTGCGGGTGACCAAGCTTTGTTGAAGCAATTCAGCCTGTTCGGACCTCCTGCAATTTTGTTTTTCCCAGCGAGGCAAACAGAGTCAATTCATCAGGTCATTGGTTTTCAGAATGCAAAGCGATTTGATCAGACCTTGAACCAGATTCGCCCCAGCCTTGGGTTGTGATGTTGATGTGGCCTCATGGTTTGCCGAGGTGATTTCGACCTTTGATCCAGAAGATTAGTGCGACCGAAATGACGCTGGAGAGGCCCATGAGCCCCAAGCTGATCCAGAATCCGTTCGGGTTTTTCAAGAAAGGCATTTCTTCAAAGTTCATGCCAAAAATACCGCTGATCAGTGTCAGCGGCATGAACAGCGCTGTCAGCATGGTCAGTACGGTGACAATCTCATTCGTTTTATGTGCTGTGGCCGAGAAGTGAAGCTGCACCGCAGTTTCTGTGTTTGCGCCCAAACGGCGGGTAAGGCTGACGACTCGCTCGAGGTGTTCAAGCGTGTCGCGTGCGTTCACTTGTAGAGAGGCTGCCATGCGGCCTTCACGTTCCTGATCGTCTTGCCAGTCAGTGAGCGCATCGCGCTGGTCTTGGGCAACGGATTCCAGTCGATTCATTTCGTTGCGGGCCGCAAGCAGGGCATTCCAGTCCTGGAAGCGTTTGCGTGGGTTCAGCAAATCGCGTTGCCAGCGATCCAGTTGCTCGGAAATTTCGATTCGGGTTTCCATGAAACGGTCCACAAGATTACTGACGAGCTGGATCATGAGCTCGTCTGTGCCGGCGGGCGCACGTTTGAACTTCAGGAACGTTTCGATTTCATCCAGCGATTTTTCAGGTGCGCTGTCGACGAATTTGCGGGCCATGGCAAATGTGCGACTGTCTCTGGGCCGGAATGTCACCAACAGCTTTGGGGTAATGACGAAAAATACGGGGCGTGTTTTGATGCTGAGCCGATTGTGTTCGTCAAACAGGGGTTTGCTGGACAGTGACCGGATAATCAGAATGTTGTAGCCATCACCAATGTCGAAGTGACTGGGATGAAAGGTGTTGCCGAGGTCTTCCAGGTGCAGCTCATCCAGCTTGAAGCCCAGCAAGGACTCCACAGTTGGCAGCCATGACAACTCTTCGTCGAGTTGTGTGTCGAGCCATAGAAATCCTGACTCGGGCAGCTGGTTGGGCGCATCACTTAACTTCTTGATCTTGTCTTGAGTCAGATGCGTCCAGATTCCCATGCGAATTAACCCTGTTTCAGAAGTTTTGCCGCGTCGAGTGCGAAGTAGGTCAGTATGCCGTCTGCGCCAGCGCGTTTGAAGGCCAGCAAGGATTCGAGCATGACTGCGTTTTCATCAAGCCAGCCGTTTTGTGCGGCGGCCTTGATCATGGCGTATTCTCCGCTGACCTGATAGGCGAAAGTGGGGCGGGCAAATTTCTCTTTCACGCGCCACAAAATGTCCAGGTAAGGCATGCCTGGTTTCACCATGACCATGTCTGCGCCTTCATCGAGGTCCATGCCGACTTCCAGCAGCGCTTCGTTGCTGTTGGCTGGATTCATTTGATACACTTTTTTGTTGCTTTTGCCCAGGTTGCCACTGGAGCCCACAGCGTCGCGGAAGGGACCGTAAAAAGCCGAGGCGTATTTCGCGGAGTAGGCCATGATGCTGGTGTGGATGCAGCGGTTCGCTTCGAGGGTTTCGCGAATGGCGCCAATGCGACCGTCCATCATGTCGCTGGGGGCGACGATATCCACGCCTGCCTGCGCTTGTACCAAAGCCTGCATTTGCAACACTTCAACGGTTTCGTCATTCAGCACATAGCCCTGGTCGTCGATCAGGCCATCTTGCCCGTGACTGGTGAACGGGTCGAGTGCGACGTCAGTCAGCAACATCAATTCTGGAAAGCGCTTTTTCAGTTCACGCACCGCATGGGGAACCAAACCTTCAGGGTTGGTGGCTTCCAGGCCGTCTGTGGTTTTTTTGTCGGTTTCAATGACCGGGAACAAGGCCATGACCGGTACTCCCAGTTCCAGGCATTGCTCGGCTTTGGCAAACAAAAGGTCGAGCGACAGTCGCTCGACGCCGGGCATGGAGGCCACTGCTTCACGTTTGTTGCTGCCAGGTATGACGAACACGGGATAGATGAAGTCGGCTGCACTTAAAGTGTGTTCTGACACCAAGCGGCGCAGTGCGTCTGTTCGGCGCAGGCGCCGGGGGCGATGATACAAATGTTGGGTCATGATGTCGGCGGCTCGTTTTCGGGTGTGTCGGGGGTGGATACCGCGGGGCGGACCCAGTTTGACAGTTGGGTTTCCAGTTCAACCATGCCGATTTTTTTCAAGGCTGACCACAGTTGAACCGTGATTTCATGGCCGTTCACCCGATAAGGGTCGAGGGCTTTCTGGGTGGCGCGCAAGGCCAGCACCTGTTCTTGCCTGTTGAATTTGTCCGCCTTGGACAGCAGAATGTGTACAGGCAACTGGCGATGCCCTACCCATTTTATCAAGGCGTAATCGAGTTCAAGCAGACCTCTACGACAGTCGACGATCAGTACTGTGCCTACCAAACTTGGCCGTTCGGCCAGGTAACTGCCCAGCTCTTTGTCCCATACGCTTTGACTGGTTTGGGCCAGTTGCGCAAAACCGTAGCCAGGAAGGTCGACGAGGCGTGCAATCGGCTCTGCCTGCTCAATGACATGAAAGAAGTTGAGAAGCTGGGTGCGGCCGGGCATTTTACTGGCATAGGCCAATTGCCGCTGTTTGCACAGGGTGTTAATGGCCGTGGACTTGCCGGCGTTTGAGCGCCCGGCAAATACGATCTCGGGGACGCTGGCGCCCGGGCATTCGACCATGCGAGATGCGGAGATCTCGAAATGCGTGTTGTGGAAATTGATTGTCATGCGCACATTTTAGATGCAAGACAGCCGCTTGAGTGGTTATAATCTAGGGTTTGTGAAAACTTTGCTTGCGTTTGGCTCGGGCGTTCCTTGAGCGGCGGGCGCAGGTCACTGCAGGTTTTCAGTTTGCCTTACTAATTTTGATGCACTTTTTGATGGGTTTTTGACCATGCTGAACAAGCTGACAACGTTAAAACTGAGTTCTCTGTTTGCCACTTTGATGTTTTCAATGTCTGTGGCCCAGGCTGCTGGCCCCGTTGAAGTGTTCAAGCCAGACCTGGCCAAGGGCAAGGAAATCATGCAGCAGTGTGTAGCCTGCCATGGTGCCGACGGTAATTCCTCGGCCTCTATTTACCCCAAGATCGCCGGTCAGCATGCGGAGTATCTGTACAAGCAGTTGGTGAATTTCAAGCCAGGTAAAGATGGCGAGAAGCCGCTGCGTGACAATGCGATCATGGCCGGTTTTGCGGCTGCTTTGTCGGACGAAGACATGAAGAACGTGTCTGCTTACCTGGCCGCACAGAAGCAGACCTTGGGTTCTGCCAAGAACAAAGACACCCTGGCCTTGGGCGAGAAGATTTATCGTGGCGGTATCGCTGACAAAAAGATTCCAGCCTGTGCCGGTTGTCACAGCCCGAATGGTGCCGGTATTCCAGCCCAGTATCCACGTTTGGGTGGGCAGCATGCAGAGTACACAGAAAGCCAATTGGTCGCTTTCCGTGACGGTGTGCGTAACAACAGTGAACAGATGACTGTGATTGCAAACAAGATGTCGGACAAGGAAATGAAAGCAGTGTCTGATTACATTGCAGGTTTGCGTTGAACATTTGACGCAATCGCCGGTCAAAAAGGGGCTAGAGAATAGCCCCTTTTTTTTCGACATGGGCAGAGCCAGAAGAGTACACAGAGTTAATAGCGGGGAAGCGTGTGAGTAGTTCAGGGGACATTGCAAACAATTTGAACCCACCAAGAATGGGCAAACAATCGTTTTGGGTCAGTTTGATGGAGCTGTTGGGCTCCATGCGCTTTGCCATTAGCTTGCTGACCCTGATTTGTATTGCCTCTGCGATTGGTACGGTGGTGGGTCAGGCCGATCCTTGGGTGAATTACGTGAACCAGTTTGGACCTTTCTGGGCTTCGTTTTTCGAGCCTATGGGACTGTTCCGAATATACAACGCGCCCTGGTTTATCGCCGTAATGGCTTTTTTGGTAGTGTCTACTTCCTTGTGTGTGTATCGCAATACACCGAAGATGATCAAGGAAATGAGGGTGTACCGCGAGAATATTCGCGAGAATAGTTTGAGGGCATTCGCTCACCGGTGGGAAGGTCGTTTCAGTGAAAAGTCGGATGCTTTACCGGGAATCATCACGGAGTGGCTGGAGCACAAGGGTTTCAAGGTGAAGCAATCGGTGCGCGACAATGGCACCATGGTGGCTGCCAAAGCAGGCAGCGCGAACCGCTTTGGCTACATTGCTGCGCATTTGTCGATTATTGTGATTT
Source organism: Limnobacter sp. UBA3528 (assembly GCF_002377005.1). Lineage (NCBI taxonomy): Bacteria > Pseudomonadati > Pseudomonadota > Betaproteobacteria > Burkholderiales > Burkholderiaceae > Limnobacter > Limnobacter sp. UBA3528. The sequence continues at coordinate 22,845 of NZ_DFOZ01000033.1, forward strand.
GTATTGGTGGTTTGCTTGATAGCGCAGTACCCTTGCAAGTTGCGGTATGGGCGACAGGCAAAACGCCGGTGACAGGTGCAGAGATTACTGCAGGCATTCCTGAAAAAGCGCGGTTGGGCACTGCAAACCCCAGCTACAGGGCCAATTTGCTTTTGCCGGAGGGTGAAACCAGCCGGGTGGCGGTGTTGAATACTGACGATGGTCTGCTGGTGCAGGACCTGCCTTTTGAGCTGACCCTGAAAGAGTTTCGAATTGATTTTTACAGCACTGGCATGCCCAAGTTGTTTGCCAGTGATGTTGTCGTGTTTGACCCGGAAACACAGGAGCGATTTGAAGCCACGATTGAGGTGAACAAACCGCTGATTTACAAGGGTGTGACTGTTTACCAATCCAGCTTCGACGATGGGGGTACCAAGGTTCAGCTGAAGGGCATTCCGCTAACCGGTGAACGTGATTATCGCTTTGACCTGGATGGCATCGTGGGTGGTGCTAGAGACCTAAGCCAGTTGCAGGGTGACTTGAGCAAGGATTTGAAGGTGGAGTTTACCGCGTTCAAATCGATCAACGTGGAAGCTTTGCCTGTAGACAATGCCGATCAGGTGAGTGTGGATGATTTGGCCTTGGGCAATGCCGATGCCTTATCACCTTTCGAGACCAACCTGGCCAGCGTGTTGGGCCCTGGTGTAAAAGAGGACGCAAAGACCAAATTCACGAACATTGGCCCCAGCATTACCTACAAGTTGCGGGACCAGGCGGGGCAAGCCCGTGAGTTTCACAATTACATGTTGCCCATTAACCTGGATGGCGGACGCTATTATTTGGCGGGTGTGCGTGAAACCCCGGCAGACGGCTTTAAGTATCTGCGAATTCCAGTGGACGACAATGGTCAACTGGAGGGTTTCATGCGTTTCCGCGCGGCCCTGCAAAATGATGAGATTCGTAGAACAGCAGCCCAGCGTTTTGCGCAGCAGGCTTTTGGTGACAGGCCTGATTCTACCCAGTTGGTCGCCAGCGTGGCTGACAGTGCGCAGCGGGCCTTGGAGCGTTTTGCTGGTCTGAACAATTCACTGTCGGGCTTGCCTGCCATTGCGCAGTTTATAGAAAGCACAGTGCCAGAGGGTGAGCGCGAAAAAGCAAGCGACGTGATTATTCGCCTGTTGCAAGGCGCCATGTGGGAGGTTTATCAACTTTCACGCACCACAGCCAACTTGCCCCCGGCGGTGCCTGATGAAGTGCATGGCCGGTTCGTGCAGGACGCTCAAATTGCTTTGTCGGACCTGTCACTGTATGGCGCACCTGTGATGTTTCAGCTAGACCAGTTCGATGAAGTGAAGGCCAGTGTGTTCCAGTTGGCCAAAGCGCCGGGACAATGGATTGTGTACTTGGGTTGTTTGTTTTTGTGCATCGGGGTATTTTCGATGTTCTACATCCGTGAGCGCCGGGCGTTTTTCTGGGTTACACAGGATGAGCATGGTTCCAAAGTGATGATGGGTATGTCTACCACTCGAAAGACCATGGATTTTGAAAAAGAGTACGAGCAGTTTGTGAATGAATTGAACAGCAGGGCTGCGCCCAAAGCAGCCTCGGCAGGAGATGCAGTATGAGTTCGACGTGGATTAATCAAACCCCCGCGGGCGAGAAGCCTGGCTTGCCTACCAAGAAAGCGGGCTGGTTTTCCAAATCATTTCATTGGAGTGATTTTGCGTTTGCCGCATTGTTGGTGGCCGCGGCGGGTTATGCCTCGCAGCAATACCACAGCTTCATGGATATTTACGAGATCACTATTTTGTGGAGTTGTGTGCCAGTAACGGCCTACATGGCTTATCGCTGGGGATCACTGAAATGGCTGATTTTGACTGTGGCAGGTTTGAGCTTGCTCGCCATTTCGAGTTACAACGGTGATTTGGCCGCCGCAGAGCAGAAGTTTTTCCTGAAGTACCTGCTTTCAAGCCAGTCCGCCATATTGTGGATGGGCGTGATGTTTGTGGTGGCCACTGTGGCTTACTGGATTGGCTTGGTTGGACGTTCACCCACCGCAAGTTTCGTGGGCACGGCGCTGACTTGGGGCGCGGTGGTAATGGGCTTTGCCGGCATGTTTATTCGCTGGTATGAAAGCTACCTGATTGGTCCGGATGTGGGTCATATTCCAGTTTCCAACTTGTATGAAGTGTTCGTGTTGTTCGCCCTGATCACTGCGATGTATTACCTGTTTTATGAACAGGTGTACAAAACGCGTCAGCTGGGTGCCTTCGTCATGTTGGTGGTGGTGGCTGCAGTGGGCTTTTTGGCCTGGTACGGTGTAGAGCGCCAAGCCTATGCCATTCAGCCCTTGGTGCCTGCGCTGCAAAGCTGGTGGATGAAAATTCACGTACCTGCCAACTTCATTGGTTATGGTACTTTTTCGATTGCCGCAATGGTGGCTTTTGCCTACCTGCTGAAAGTGTATGCCCATGCACCCAGCATCAAGGCATTGATCCCTACGGGTATTTTGGGTGTGTTGATGTTCCTGGAACCCATGGTGTTTCGCACAGAAGGCATTTCGATTTACTGGGCGTTGTACCTGGGCATCGGTTGTGCTGTGGTGGGCGCGATTTTGCTGGCGCGCAAGCGCATTGCAGACGCCTTGCCCGCACTGGAAGTGCTCGATGATGTGATGTACAAATCGATTGCTGTGGGCTTTGCTTTTTTCACGGTTGCAACCATTTTGGGTGCATTGTGGGCCGCAGAGGCTTGGGGCGCATACTGGCAATGGGATCCGAAAGAAACTTGGGCGCTGGTGGTGTGGCTGAACTACGCTGCCTGGCTACACATGCGTTTGGTGAAAGGCCTGCGTGGCGTGGTCGCCTCGTATTGGGCTTTGGTGGGTTTGCTGGTCACCGGTTTTGCTTTCTTGGGCGTGAACATGTTCCTGTCCGGTCTGCATTCCTACGGCGAGCTCTAAACAGATCTCGCACCTGTGAAAAAGCCCCGGTTCACAACGAATCGGGGCTTTTTTTATACCGGGTAGAAATTAAACATCCAGTTCGGGGCGAAGCTGGTCTTCAATGGTTTCGCGCCGACGAATCAAAGTGACTTTGCTGTTTTCCAAAAGTACTTCGGCAGCACGGCCACGGCTGTTGTAGTTGGAGGCCATGGTTTGACCGTAAGCACCCGCTGACAAAATGGCAAGGTAGTCGCCCTGTTCAATGGCGAGTGTGCGGTTTTTTGCAAGCCAATCACCCGATTCACACACCGGTCCCACCACATCGTATTCCTGTGCGGCGGCATGCGGGTTGTTCTGAACAGCCACTACGCCATGGAAGGCTTTGTACATGGCCGGCCGCATCAAATCGTTCATGGCTGCATCCACGATCGCAAAGTGCTTACCTTCGTTTTCTTTCAGAAATTCAACCTGAGTCAGCAAAACACCCGCATTGCCCACAATTGAGCGACCAGGTTCGAATGACAAGGTGGGCATGCTTCGACCCTTGGCCTGAGCCCAGCTTTGGACTTTGGCGATTAATTTGGGCAGTACTTCAGCAGGTGTGGGTGGCGTTTCATCCAGATAACGAATGCCGATACCGCCACCGAGGTCGAGGTGATTGATTTCAATGCCTTCAGCAGACAATTGGTCAAGCAAGGCGAGTACGCGGTCCAGTGCATCAAAATAGGGGCTCGCATCCGTGAGTTGAGAGCCAATGTGGCAGTCGATACCATGGACGTTTAGCCAAGGGTGCGCATTGGCAAATTGGTACACCCGTTTGGCCGCATTCATCGATACGCCAAATTTGTTTTCCTTCAGACCCGTGGAAATGTAGGGATGGGTTTTTGCATCGACATCGGGATTCACACGCAGCGACACATTGGCTTTCCGTTGCAATTTCTCGGCAACCAGGGCCACGCGCTCCATTTCGGCTTCAGATTCCACGTTGAAGCAGCCCACGCCTTGACCCAGTGCGTATTCAATTTCCTGCATGGATTTGCCCACGCCTGCGAACACTGCCTTTTCAGGAGCACCACCGGCTGCGATGACACGTGCCAGTTCACCGGCAGACACAATGTCGAATCCTGCACCCTCTTGAGCCAGCAATTTCAGAATATGAATATTGGAGTTGGCTTTGACGGCATAGCAAATGGTGACATGGGCCAAGCCCTGACAGGCGCTGGCATAAGCACGATAAGCTGCTTTGATGGAAGAGGCGGAATACACATACAAGGGTGTTCCGAATTCCTGCGCCAAACCGGAAAGCTCGGTGTTCTCGAACTGGAGTTCACCACTGGCTTTGTCGAACTGTAAGTGGGGGTTTAGGTCACTGGGATTCACTGAGTTGTTTTGCACGGTAAAATTTGCTCGAAATTGTAGGTTTAGCGGTTTTGCTGTTGTTCAGGTTTGTCGTAGCCAGCGGGCTTGGGCAGAGGGGCGGGTGGCTCGGGCAAATAAAGTGGTCCACGTTGACCGCAGGCATTCAGGCCCAGTGCAAACAGGGTGACAATGGCCAATGTTCTTAGAGGTGATTTTTTCATGACAGATACAGAATTCCAGGCAGTGGTGGACGCCACTTTGGTTCAAGTAGAAGAGTATATTGAATCCTTGGTCGATACGCTGGACCTTGATGCAGATTCAATGCGCTCGGGCAATGTATTAACCCTTGATTTTGAAGACAAAGGCAAGATGATTTTAAACAGCCAGGTGGCCAATCACGAGCTGTGGCTGGCTGCGAAATCGGGCGGTTTTCACTATCAGTATGCCAATGGCGAATGGTTGGACACCCGCAGTAAAACCCCCTTTAAAACCCATTTTGTTGAGCTGTTGAGCGGCCAGCTGGGGCGAGACTGCCCCAGTTTTTAAGTTTTCTAGTTGTTGCCGAACAGCCGTTCTATGTCATCTCGAGGCTGTTCGCGCGGGCGGGCGGGTGCCGCGTGGCTGGTACCATCGCCTCCTGAGGTGGGGTTGCCACCGATTGGTGCCTCACCGCTGCCCTCAAGCATGCCACCCAGGCCTCTCAGGAAGTTAAATAGGCTAGGAATGTCGTCGCCGCCACCGTTGACGTCAATCCGGGCCACACCGTTGCCCGGTGTGTATTCAGAGTAGTAATAATTTCCGTCGATGTACTCAATGCCTGGAGGAACCACCTGCGGTTTTTCAGGCGAGTCTGCCAGCGCAACTTTCATGTAATCAATCCAGATCGGCAGGGCCAGGCCGCCACCGGTTTCGCGAGCACCCAAGTTGCGGGGTTGGTCGTATCCTACCCACGCAACCGCTGAGATATCGCTGTTGTAACCGGCGAACCATGCGTCATGGCTGTCATTGGTGGTACCTGTTTTGCCCACAATGTCCCCACGGTTAAGCACCTTGGCGCGGGTGGCTGTGCCGCGTTCGACAACTTCACGCAACAGACGGGTCGTCAGGAATGCGTTTCGGGCGTCGATCACACGGTTGGCTTCTTCGCCTGCAACTGCAGGACGTGCGCGAGCCACAATACGGCCGCTGCCATCCGTGATTTTTTCAATCAAATAGGGCTTTACGCGATAACCGGAATTTGCAAATACTGCAAACGCACTGGCCATTTGCAGGGGGTTTGTTGTAACAGCACCCAAGGCCATCGTGAGGTAAGGGGGCACATTGGCGGCTGGAAAGCCAAACTGCGTGGCCCAGCGCTGGCCGTACTGCGGGGTAATTTCTTGCAGCACCCGGATGGACACCATGTTTTTCGACTTGGCCAAGCCTTCTTTGAGCAGCATGGGGCCATCGTACTTGCCATCGTAGTTTTTCGGGCTCCAGTCTTTGCCACCTGGAGTGTCAGCGGGCACGAAAATAGGTTCGTCTGCCACCAGCGTGGTCGGCGTTATTCCTTTTTCAAGTGCTGCGGAATAGACAAACGGCTTGAAAGCCGATCCCGGTTGGCGTGTGGCTTGCGTGACGTGGTTGAATTTGTTGCGAGAAAACTCAAAGCCGCCGGAAAGCGCGCGGATTGCACCGTCTTTGGTGTTGATGGCGATGAACGCAGCCTCTACTTCAGGCAATTGCGTCAGCATGGGTGGCTGGTCTTTTCGTTTCAAAATACGCACGACAGCACCGCGCTTCAGTCGTTTGTTGGCCGGGGCGCGCTCATTCAACCAGCTTTCAGCAGGCTTCAGGCTTGCGCCGGTGAGTTTCAGAGGCTCACCTGCACCTTGTGACACCACCACTTCAGCAGGGCTGGCTGACAACACAACCGCGCTTTGCAGAAATCCGTAGTCGGTGTAGTCGCTGATGTTGTCACCGATGACTTCCTCGGCTTCCTTGGGGTCATTCGGAAGTTCAATGTAGCCCTCGGGGCCGCGGAAGAATTGACGCAGTTCGTAGTCCATCACACTGTTGCGCAAGGCGCGCTGGGCGGCGCGTTGTTCCTTGGCAATCAGGGTTGTGGTGACAGTGATGCCCGATGTGTAAGCCTCCTCGCCATACATTTCAACCACTGCCTGGCGCGCCATTTCGGCCGCATAGTCTGCATTGATGGTCAAGCCAGTTGTGGCTTCAATATCGTCGCCATTGGCTTTGCGATTGCGGTACACCAGCTCGGTGCTCAGGGCCTCTTCAAATTGCGCATCGTCAAGATACTCAAGGTCGTTCATGCGGCGCAGCACGTACTCCTGACGCACGCGGGCTCGACTTGGGTTCACGATCGGGTTGTATGCGGAGGGCGCTTTGGGTAAACCCGCCAACATGGCTGCTTCAGCAGCGTTGATGTCGCGCAGCGGTTTACCGAAATACACTTGTGAGGCCGATTGGAACCCGTAGGCGCGTTGGCCCAGGTAAATCTGGTTGATGTACAGCTCCAGAATTTCGTCCTTGCTCAGGCTGTCTTCAATTTTGTAGGCCAGCAGCACTTCGTACAGTTTACGGGTCCAGGTTTTGTCGCGGGTGAGGAAGAAATTGCGGGCGACCTGCATGGTAATGGTGCTTGCGCCTTGGGTGCGCCCGCCCGAGGTGACGTTGGTCACCAAGGCGCGTGCAACGCCCATGAAATCGATGCCGCCGTGCTCATAGAATCGATCATCCTCTGCTGCCAAAATAGCTTGTTGCATGACCAAGGGCACTTCGGTGATGTCGACGGGGCGGCGGCGTTCTTCACCAAACTCACCGATCAGCACGCCGTCTGTGGTCAACACACGCAGCGGTACCTTGGGTCGGTAATCGGTCAAGGTATCGAGGTCGGGCAGCTTTGGAAAAATAAGTGCCAGGGCCACGCCCACGAGCAATACGCCAGAAACACCCAAGCCGATCAGTACGGTGAGCGCGGTCGCAATAAAGCCGTCGGAGTGGTGCTTGAGGCGGATTTTGTTTGAATTCACAGGTCGGAACAGTGTTGGTGTTAGTGGCTACATTGTATCTGCCAACGCACGGGAATTTCCGATCGTTGACTCTAGTGGTGAATTCGTGCTCTCCCCCTAGTGGTTGTCCCCCTCCAATGAGGGTTAGCTGGCCACGCCGAATTCTCTACCCTGAAGCTCTACCTTGCTCTGGGTTTATCCATGAAATCAGTTCGAAATTGGTTGTTCAGCTTACACGCAGGCGCGGCCCATGCTTTGTCTATCTCTTTCAGTGGGGGTAGGTGGCGGTGGGTTTACGGCGAAATTGAGCGTCAAGGTTGCCTGTCATTCAAGTCGGTTCGTGCGTCGGGTGGCGGTACCTCCGAGCTTGTCCCTCAGGATGATGCCCTGTTGAGTTCGGCATCGCTGGTGCAAGCGATCCGTGCTGCAATTCAGGCGCTTCCTGCGACCTTGCCCAAACCGCAGTTCGTGGTGGTTTCTGTGCCATCCAAACATGCTTATTTGGGTGAGATTGGCGTCGCCAAAGATGAGCGAGAAAACTTGATTCGTTTCCAGATTCAGGAATTGATGGAAGCGGCCGCAGGGGAATCGGAGCGCGAGGCTGCTTTCGATTGGCAAGTGAAGGCAGAACTGTCGGATGGCAGTGTCAGCCTGGCTGTCGCCGGGATTGATCAAAAACAGGTTGATGAAATCATGCGCGCTTGTCAGTCCTGTGGCCTGACATGTCTAGGCATTACGCTGGACACCGTTGCTGCCATGAATGGCTATTTGCAAATGGCCCCTGCTGCTTTGAAATCGGCAGATGTCCGTTTTCTGTTGCATGGTGAGTTGTCCCGACATCATGTTCGATTGGCGGTGTTCTCTCAGGGTGTGCTTTTCAATGAAAGTTGGGAACACAGCGAAGAGGGTTTCTCCGTGGTGCAGGCAGTTTCAGCGCTAGAACGGCTTGTGTCGACATGGACAAGGGACGGTGCCCCTGAGGAGGTTGCCTCGGTACGCCTTATTTTGGGGGGTGAGCTGATGTATGCCAAAGGATGTGAGTCGACTGCCAAGCGCAGTCAGACCCTGTCACCACGTTTGATTGACATTTCCCCTCGAAAAGAATTGCAGGGCCGCTGGCATGACGATGTGGTGCCATTTGGCGCCCTGGAGGCCATGCCATGCGAGTAATTTTATTCAATCTTTACCCCTACCGGGCGCTGCGAGAGGCGCGCAGAAAGCGACGTTGGATTGCCGAGTTGACCGTGGGTGCGTTGCTGGGTTTGGGTGCCTGCTATGCGATTGGGAGCGAATTTAGCGCACGCGTGGCGAGGCAGGAGGCATTTCTCGGTAATTTGAGCGCGATGGAATCGGAAATGGCCACCCGGGTGACCGAGGTTCAGGCCATGAAGGACAAAGTTGCGGTGCTGAATCGCCAGGTTAGCGCTTTGGAGGCGGTGGAGAAGGAATCGATTCTTGCAAGTCGTTGGGTTTCATACTTGGACGGAACAGTGCCTTCGAATGTGTCGATGACTCGCTTGTTTGTGAGCAAAGATGTGTTGATTGTCAACGGGTTTACCGATGCGGTATCCAGTCTGGCGCAGTGGGTGGACCAAATGGAGGCCGGCAACGGTTTGTTCGAGTCGGTCGACCTGGTGTCGGTGACAGAGCCGAAGAAAACGGTTAAGGGTGTGGTGGATAACCGTCATCTATTCGAGATTAGAGCCATTTTGAGAGGTGCTGAACATGCGCCTGGATGAAATGAATTTTCGGGACTTGGCCGAAGAGTTGCCCTTGCTTCCTTTTTCAAAAAGGCTGTTGTTGATTGCGGGGCTTTGGTTGGTGTTTTTGGTACTGGGCTTTCTCCTGTTCTGGAAAGACAGTTTGACTATCAGCACACAACTCGAAACCAATATTCAGGAATCTTTGGCGCGACTTGACACGCAATCTCGGTTGCTGCTGGACCGGCCTGCCATTGAGGCTGATTTGGCTGAGTTGGAGGTTCAATTGCCTTTGTTGAAGATGGCACTGCCTTCCGAGCGCGAGCTGGCCTCGCTGCTGGGGCGAATTAATGACCTGATTCTCGACTACGAGCTAAAGCTTGCCGAGTTCACACCCAAAGAGCCACTGAACCGCGAAGTGATGCGCGTGGTGCCTGTGACCATCAGTGTGCGTGGCGATGGCGATGCAATAGCACGTTTGCCGAATTATATTGCCGCGCTTAGCCGCCAGGTGAGCTTGAAGGAGTTTGACATGGCGTACTTGCCGGACGACGGTGGCTGGCAGATGACTGGAGAACTAAACGCCTTTGCACAACTGCCCTTGAATGCAACGCAAACAGAAGAGGTCAAAAATCCATGATGGACTTTCTGTTCGCGATATTGTTGGTTCCCTTTTTTCCGGAGTTGGGCGACCCCAATGACAACCACGCAGCAGCCATGGCTGAGTTGGATCAACGTTTGAACGCAGGTCAGAAACCAGCCGGGATTGTTTCCGAGCCGGTAGATTCACGTGCGTTACAACGCGCGCCCACACTGAGTGTTCGTGCGGCGGATTTACCACCAATTACTGGTCGTTTGTTTCAGTGGTCAACCGCCCAATGGGGCGATGAGGCCGATCGGCGTGCAGCAGTTGACTTGTCGGCAGATTCTTTGCGCCTGACGGGGCTGATTGAATCGGCGGGTCAACGGGTCGCTATTTTGAGCGACGGACAAGTCGATCACGTTGTGGGGGTAGGCAGCTACGTGCTGGGCCTGTACAAGGTGACCTCGTTTGGACCAGGGCAAGTTGTTTTGTCGCGAATTGATTCCAGAGCGGGAGAAAAGCGCCTGGAACTGAACTTGATGCCAGTGAACACACCCGAGGATGCTCAATGAACAATCAACTACTTAATCCCGCGTGTGTGCACATGTGCCTCAAAGCATTCGCAATGCTGGTGGGTTTGCTGCTGCACTGTCATGTTCATGCTTTGTCTGTGGTGGACACCAAGCTGGATGAGCGGGCCGATGAAACCCGCGTTACGCTGCTTTTTGATCAGGCTTTGGAGGGCAAACTGGGTCTGTTTCGAATCGCAAATCCGGCGAGACAGGTGCTTGATTTTCCGGTGGAACTGGACAATAGCTCGCTTCCTATCGATTGGTCGCCGCGAGGCAGAATCAAAAAAACCCAACTGATTTCAGCAGGCGGGAAAACCCGATTGGTATTTGAGCTGGCGCAGAATTACGAGGTGCTTCTTGATCAGAAAGAACGCGCTATCGAGCTGAGATTCTCGGGCCCAAAACCCTTCATGCCCGATGGCGGACAGGCAGCGGTACTGCCTGAGCACAGCGCATTGAAAGACACAGTTGCGCAGGCGATGGGAAAGCCCGTGGTGATTGCAGAGGGTCCAGTCATGCAAGCCTGGAAGCTGGATCGCATTGCAGGTAAATGGTTGCTTCGGATGGAATTTGACAGGCCCGACATTGTTGCCGATGCAGTGCTCTTGAACAATCAGTTAAAAGTCAGGTTTGCAAATGTGCGCCTTGCGCCAGGGGTTGCGCTACAGCTTCAAATTCCGGGTGATTCACCTATTGCTCAACTCGAGCTAAAGCCAGGAGACTTGGCATTGACCGTGCAGATGCAATTGAATGGAGCCACTCACTTGGTGCGACAACGTGGACCCGTGGTGGAAGTTGAGCTAAGCCCGGCGCAAAACAAGGCTGTGCCAACGAAGGCCATTGAACTGAAGGCTGTCACTTCAGCGCAGAGTGTGGTGGCCAGATACACCGGCCGACCGATTACGCTGGACTTCAAGGATGCGGACATACGCACAGTGATGCAGGTGTTTGCAGACTTTACAAAAATGAATCTTGTATTGAGCGATTCGGTTCAGGGCAAGGTGACTGTATTTCTGAAAGACGTGCCCTGGGATCAGGCGCTGGACATTGTGATGCGCTCCAAAGGTTTGGTGTCGAGCCAGTCGGGCAATGTGTTGTTGGTCTCTACACCCACCGATGTCACCAATGATCAGTTTCAGACTGCCAACCGGCGCGCCCAGGACGAAATGGAGCCCTTGGTGTCCAAGGTGTTTCAGGTCAGTTATCAAAAAACAGCAGACTTGGTGGCGTTGATCAAGTCAGAGGACTCCAAACTGTTGTCGGCTCGGGGTACCCTGATTTCAGACGAGCGCACCAGTCAGATTTTTGTGCAAGACACGCCGACCCGGCTTGAGCGAATCAGCATGATCGTCAATGGTCTGGACAAACCTGTGAAGCAGGTGATGATTGAGGCGCGCGTGGTGCTCGCCGACACCTCCGTGTCCAGAGATTTGGGAATCAGGTTGAGGGCCTTGTCCGCTCGGGCAGACCCAGGTTTTGATGAGGTGGGGGATCAATTTGGCAGTGGTAATTTCGTAAACACGGGCGTTGAGAATGCAACCAACCTCGGCTACACACTGTTCAATGCCAATTCAACACGCTTGATCAATCTGCAGCTACGGGCTCTTGAGCTTGAAAATAAAGTACGCACGGTTTCCAATCCCAGAGTGATTACCTCGAACAAAGAACCAGCCTTGATTGAGCAGGGAACCGAAATCCCATATCAAATTGCCACCAGCAGTGGCGCAACAGCCACTGAGTTTAAGGAGGCCAATTTGAAGTTGGCTGTGACACCGCAAATTGCACCCGACGGTACGGTGCTGCTGGATGTTGATGTTGCGAAAGACTCCATCGGAATCGAGACTTCCAACGGACCCGCCATCGACACCCGCCGAGTGAAAACCAAAGTATTGGTCAGCGACGGCGGCACCGTGGTTCTGGGGGGAATCTTTGAGGAGGATGACAATGTGCTGAATGATAAAACCCCGTTTCTGGGGGATATCCCGGGGTTGGGTGTCTTGTTTCGTGGCAAAAATGAATCCAGGCGTCGGGCTGAATTGTTAATCTTTTTGACGCCGGTTGTGCTCACAAGCCAATAACACAAGCTTTACCGTACAATGATTTGATTGTTCACAAAGATCTAACGAAGTGTCTAATCAATGCATTGTGCTGGTGGGCATGATGGGTGCCGGCAAAAGCACAGTCGGCAAGGCCTTGGCCAAGCATCTGTCCTGGGAATTCACTGACACCGATCACCTGATCGAGCATCAAACGGGTGTCAGCATTCCTGTTATCTTCGAAATTGAAGGCGAGGCCGGTTTTCGTCGACGTGAATCGACAGCGCTGGCCAGTTTTGTTGGCAAAGAACGGCAGGTCATCGCCACAGGCGGTGGCATTGTTCTCGCTCCGGAAAATCGTGAAATTCTCAAGCAAATTGGCGCTGTGGTGTATTTAAGCGCCTCGGCGGCTGAGCTTTACCAGCGCACTCGATTGGACAAAAACCGGCCTCTGCTTCAAGGCCCCAATCCCCGCCGTAAAATCGAGGAACTGCTGACAGCACGCCTGCCCTTGTACAAAGAATGTGCAGATGTGGTGGTGGAAACCGGGCGTCAGCCTGTGTATCAGATCGTGCAGAAGATCAGTCAGGCATTAAAATTGGGTCAAAAAGCACCCGACACCGAACAGAAGGCCACCGGAACAGAATGAGTCACTACACCCTTGAAGTTGATTTGGGCGAGCGCAGTTACCCGATACATATTGGCGCTGGTCTGCTGGCGCGGGCAGAACTGTTCAAGCCGTACGTGGCTGGTAAAACGGTCATGATCTGCACAAACACCACAGTGGGGCCGTTGTACGCGGACAAACTGAAGGCCAGCCTGCAAGAAGCGGGTGCAAAACAGGTGCATATGGTGAGCCTGCCGGATGGCGAGGAATACAAAGACTGGCCGACCCTGCAGCGTGTGTTCGATGCCTTGCTGCAGAACCACTGTGACCGCAAAACCGTGCTGGTGGCGCTGGGTGGCGGTGTGATCGGTGATATGGGCGGTTTCGCGGCGTCCGCCTTCATGCGCGGTATTCCCTTTATTCAGGTGCCCACCACCTTGCTCAGCCAGGTGGACAGTTCAGTGGGTGGCAAAACAGGGATTAACCACCCTTTGGGCAAAAACATGATTGGTGCGTTTTATCAGCCGCAAATGGTGTTGACTGACATTTCCACCCTGAACACCTTGCCTGACCGTGAATTGAGCTGTGGCCTCGCTGAAATCATCAAGCACGGCGCAATTGCTGACACCGAATATCTGGACTTGGTTGAGTCCAATATGCCCGCCCTGCTGAACCGCGATCCGGAATTGCTGGCGCTGGTGGTTAAACGTTCTTGTGAAATCAAGGCCGATGTGGTGTCAAAAGATGAGCGTGAAGGTGGCATACGTGCAATCTTGAATTTCGGCCACACCTTCGGGCATGCCATTGAAGCAGGTATGGGCTATGGCCAGTGGTATCACGGTGAGGCAGTGGGTTGCGGCATGGTGATTGCAGCCGATTTGTGCCGCCGTATGGGCCGCCTGAGTGTGGAAGAGTCTGCACGTCTAAAGAAAATTGTGATTGATGCCCGGCTGCCAGCCATTCCGCCACGCTTGGGCGTGGAAAAGTTCATGGAATTGATGGCGCACGACAAAAAAGCGGACTCTGGCTCGATTAAATACGTGTTGTTGAATGGCTTGGGTGGTGCATCCACTTCGCCCGCCGACGAAGCGTTGGTGCGGCAAACATTGCAGGAAATGGGGGCAGGGGACTAACAGTGCGCAACTTCGAACTCAGTTTGGCCCCTTATGCAGTCAGCTCCACGAACACGCGTGGCCGGCTGCATCCTGAAAAAAGCCCGGAAGGCCGGACCGAGTTTGAACGTGACCGTGACCGCATTATTCACAGCGCGGCTTTTCGCCGCCTGGAATACAAAACCCAGGTGTTTGTAAATACTGAAGGCGACCTGTATCGCACACGCCTTACTCACAGCCTGGAAGTGGCGCAAATTGCACGCAGCATTTCCCGCAACCTGGGTTTGAACGAAGAATTAACCGAGGCGGTGGCACTGGCTCACGATTTGGGCCACACCCCGTTTGGCCATGCCGGGCAAGATGCGCTCAATGAATGCATGGCCCCGCACGGTGGGTTCGAGCACAACTTGCAAAGCTTGCGGGTTGTGGATGAGCTGGAAGAAAAATATGCCAGTTTCAATGGCCTGAACCTGTGCTTTGAAACCCGTGAAAGTGTTTTGAAACATTGCTCAAGGCCCAACGCCGAGAAGCTGGGCGAGGTGGCGGATCGGTTTTTGAGCAATCGCCGCCCAGTGCTGGAAGCGCAAGTGACCAACCTGGCCGATGAAATTGCCTACAACAACCACGATATTGACGATGGTTTGCGTTCAGGCCTGATCACCCTGGAACAAGCGGCCGAGGTGCCACTGTTCAAGATGCATTTGGACCGTGTGAAAACCCGGCACCCCAATATTGAAGGGCGCAGGCTGATTCATGAAACGGTGCGGGGCATCATCAATGCGCTGGTTCAAGACCTGTTGCATGAATCGGAGCGTCGAATTCAAACCATGAAACCCACCTGTGTGGCCGATGTTCAACTGGCCGACAAGCTGATTGGTTTCAGCCCGGAAATGGCTGAGTTGAACCACGCCCTGAAGGTGTTTTTGCGCAAAGCGCTGTATCAACACTATCAAGTGCTGCGCGCCACGCTGAAGGCCCGGCGTGTGGTTCAAGAACTGTTCCATATTTTTATGGAAGATCCGCGGCTGTTGCCACCCCAGTTTTTTCAGCGTTCCGAGGCCGATATTCCCCGCGCGATTGCAGACTACATTGCCGGCATGACCGACCGCTATGCCATGAAAGAGCATCAGCGCCTGACTGTGCCCGGCGTTCAGTAATACCAGCGCCCCATGGCTCGCCAAGCCCGCCTGTTCATACCTGAATGCCCAATGGTGCTCGAACTGCAGGGCATTGCTGGGCAAGAAGTATTCAAAACCCGTGAAGCTTTTTCCCTGTTTCACGCCCAGTTGCCCCAGAGCGCATCCGAAGAAGATGTCGCAATTCATGCCTATTGCCTGGTGCCCCATGGCGCACTGCTGATGATTTCGACTCCGCTGGCGGGGCAGGTGGGGCGTTTTGTACAAAACCTTAACCGGCATTTTTCACCCGCTGTTCGGCAGGTTCAAATGGTGCATTCCAGTTCGCTGTGGGAGCCTCGGTTCAAGTCCACGGTGGTTCAGCCCGGTTTGCTAAGCCTGAAAGCCTGCCTGTTTGTTGAAGAATTCGCTGCGCGCGCCACAGGGGCGCCTGATCTGGCCACCTACCCATGGAGTAGTTTTGCTGCCCACGCCGGTGTGGTGAATGAGGCCTGGTTGGTGGATTTGCCCATTTACTGGCAATTGGGCAACACACCGTTCGAGCGCCAAAGCCGCTACAGGCAATTCAGCGAGCAGGGCTTGGGTCAGCAGGACAGTGCAGCGCTTTCAGAATGCTTGCGCAAGGGGTGGCTTTGGAGCGATGATGCTTTTTGCACGCAAATTCAAGAGCTTGCGAATCGACCGGTTCGCCCCAGGCCGCGCGGACGTCCAACAATAAAGAACCAAAGCACCGACTAGGTGCAAAAAATACATCGGTTTATTTCGTATGTCCCTATTTAATATCCCCTTGTTTTGGTGGGGTGATTTAAATAGGGTCAGACCCCTTTTATTTTCCTTGAGAATCTTGCCGCGCTGCAGTAAAGTGACCAACGTACTGAAATCAGGGGCTTTTCCATGCAACAAGACATTAGAAAGATTGCCGAAGAAAAAGGCATGTACTCCGCCAGCAACGAACACGACGCCTGTGGCGTTGGCTTTGTGGCGCACATCAAAGGCAAGCGTACCCACGAGATTATCGAGGGCGGCCTGAAAATTCTGGAAAACCTGGACCACCGCGGTGCCGTGGGTGCCGACCCATTGATGGGCGACGGCGCTGGTATCCTGATTCAAATTCCCGATGCTTTCTTCCGTGAAGAAATGGCCAAGCAGGGCGTTACCTTGCCACCCGCCGGTGAATACGGTGTCGGCATGTTGTTCTTGCCCAAAGAAACCGCATCGCGCATTGCCTGCGAGCAGGAAATTGAGCGTGCCGTGAAAGCCGAGGGCCAGGTGCTGTTGGGCTGGCGTGATGTGCCGGTGAATGCCGATATGCCCATGAGCCCCACCGTGCGCTTGAAAGAACCCGTGATTCGCCAGGTGTTTGTCGGCCGTGGCCGCGACATCATGGTGACCGACGCACTGGAACGCAAACTGTATGTAATTCGCAAGCGCGCCGTGCACGCCATCAAGAACCTGAACCTGGCGCACGGCACTGAATACTTCAGCCCCTCCATGAGCGCTCGTACCATTGTGTACAAGGGCTTGTTGCTGGCCAACCAGGTTGGCGAGTACTACCTCGACTTGAAAGAAACACGCTGCGTGTCTGCACTGGCACTGGTTCACCAGCGCTTCTCCACCAACACCTTCCCCGAGTGGCCGCTGGCCCACCCGTATCGCATGTTGGCCCACAACGGTGAAATCAACACCGTGAAAGGCAACTTCAACTGGATGCGCGCTCGCGAAGGCGTCATGAAAAGCGCCGTGTTGGGCGACGATCTGCAAAAGCTGTACCCCTTGATTTTCGAAGGTCAGTCTGACACCGCCTGTTTCGACAACTGTCTGGAACTGTTGGTGATGGCCGGCTACCCGATTGCCCAAGCCATGATGATGATGGTGCCGGAAGCCTGGGAACAGCACACCCTGATGGACGACAACCGTCGTGCCTTCTATGAATACCACGCCGCCATGATGGAACCCTGGGACGGCCCCGCCGCCATGGCCTTCACCGATGGCAAGCAGATTGGCGCTACGCTTGACCGCAACGGCTTGCGCCCTGCGCGTTACATCGTGACCGAAGACGACCTGGTCGTGATGGCTTCTGAATCTGGCACATTGCCAATTCCAGAAAGCAAGATCGTGAAGAAGTGGCGCCTGCAGCCCGGCAAGATGTTCCTGATCGACATGGAAGCCGGCCGCATCATCAACGACGATGAGTTGAAAAATCAGCTCAGCGCCGCCAAGCCCTACAAGCAGTGGATTGACACCATCCGCGTGAAGCTGGATGAAGTGGAAGGTCAGCCCGAGCCGATCGAACCCAAAGAAACCTTGCTGGATCGCCAGCAAGCATTTGGTTACACCCAGGAAGACCTGAAATTCCTGATGGCTCCCATGCTGCAAAGCGGGGAAGAGGCGACTGGTTCCATGGGCAACGACAGCCCATTGGCGGTGATGTCCAACAAGCTCAAGCCGCTGTACAACTACTTCAAGCAGTTGTTCGCGCAGGTGACCAACCCACCGATCGACCCGATCCGTGAAAACCTGGTGATGAGTTTGAACAGCTTCATCGGCCCCAAGCCAAACCTGCTTGATTTGAACAACATCAACCCGCCCATGCGTCTTGAAGTGTCACAGCCCGTGCTGACTTCGAAAGACATGGCGAAGATTCGCAACATTGAAGCCTTCACTGGTGGCAAATTCACCAGCCATGAACTGAATATTTGCTATCCCGTCGCTTGGGGCAAGGAAGGCATTGAAGCGCGTATCGCTTCCCTGTGTGCCGAAGCCCGCGATGCCGTGAAACAGGGTGTGAACATTCTGATCATCACCGACCGCATGATGAGCCGTGACAACGTGGCTATTCCTGCATTGTTGGCCGTGTCTGCCATTCACCAGCACTTGGTGAAAGTGGGCTTGCGCACCTCCACCGGCCTGGTGGTTGAAACTGGGTCTGCCCGTGAAACCCACCACTTTGCCTTGTTGGCTGGTTACGGTGCGGAAGCGGTGCACCCTTACCTGGCCATGGAAACCATTGCCGAAATGAGCAAAGGCTTGCCTGGCGACCTGAGCCCGGAAAAAGCCGTGTACAACTACATCAAGGCGGTGGGCAAGGGCTTGATGAAAGTGATGTCCAAGATGGGCATTTCCACCTACATGAGCTACACCGGCGCGCAAATTTTCGAAGCCGTTGGTTTGAACCAGGCCTTTGTAGATGCCTACTTTGCAGGCACCCCCACCAAGGTGGAAGGCATTGGCGTGTTCGAAGTGGCCGAGGAAGCCATTCGCGTACACCAAGCCGCATTCAGCCCAGACCCCGTGTTGGCTGGTGCCCTGGATGCGGGTGGTGAATACGCCTGGCGTACCCGTGGTGAAGAACACATGTGGACCCCCGATGCAATTGCGAAATTGCAGCACGCCACCCGTTCTGGCGCTTACAACACTTACAAGGAATACGCGCAGATCATCAACGATCAAAGCAAGCGCCACATGACTTTGCGTGGATTGTTCGAGTTCAAGATCGATCCTTCCAAAGCCATTCCAATTGAAGAAGTGGAAGCCGCTGAAGAAATCGTGAAGCGATTTGCAACCGGTGCCATGTCACTGGGTTCCATCTCGACTGAGGCGCATTCAACACTGGCCGTTGCCATGAACCGCATTGGCGGCAAGAGCAACACCGGTGAAGGTGGCGAAGATGAAAAGCGTTACAGCGCTGAGCTGCGTGCCGGTCTTGACAAGTTTGGCCCAGGCACCGGTCCTATTGGTGAAGGCGCCACGCTCAAGAGTGAACTGGGCGATGTGGTGGTTGCAGACTTCCCCTTGAAGAAAGGCGATTCACTGCGCTCACGCATCAAGCAGGTTGCTTCAGGCCGTTTCGGTGTAACCGCCGAGTACCTGACTTCCGCTGATCAAATCCAGATCAAAATGGCGCAAGGTGCCAAGCCAGGCGAGGGCGGTCAGTTGCCCGGTGGCAAGGTATCGGATTACATCGGTAAGCTGCGCTATTCCGTGCCTGGCGTGGGCCTGATTTCCCCGCCCCCGCACCACGACATTTACTCCATTGAAGATCTGGCCCAACTTATTCACGATTTGAAAAACGTGAACAGTCAGGCTTCCATTTCAGTGAAGCTGGTGTCTGAAGTGGGCGTGGGCACGATTGCAGCAGGTGTGTCCAAGGCCAAGGCCGATCACCTGGTGATTGCCGGTCAAGACGGCGGTACAGGTGCATCGCCTGTGTCTTCAATCAAGCATGCCGGTACCAACTGGGAACTGGGCTTGGCTGAAACACAGCAAACTTTGGTACTGAACGGCTTGCGTGGTCGCATTCGCGTGCAGGTCGACGGTCAAATGAAAACCGGCCGCGACGTGGTCATCGGTGCCATGTTGGGTGCCGACGAATTCGGCTTTGCGACCGCACCGCTGGTGGTTGAGGGCTGCATCATGATGCGCAAGTGCCACCT
>NZ_DFOZ01000033.1:42613-55805 GCF_002377005.1 Limnobacter sp. UBA3528
ATGATGCGCAAGTGCCACCTCAACACCTGCCCCGTGGGTGTTGCCACACAGAACCCCGAACTTCGCAAGAAGTTCACCGGCAAGCCAGAACATGTGGTGAACTACTTCTTCTTCGTGGCCAACGAAGTGCGCGAAATCATGGCGCAGTTGGGTATTCGCAAGTTTGATGACCTGATTGGTCGCGCAAATTTGCTGGACATGAAAAAAGGCATCACCCACTGGAAGGCCAAGGGTCTGGACTTCAGCCGTTTGCTGTGGGTACCTGAAGGCACCACAGAGCCTTTGTTGCACACCGGCAGCCAGGACCACGGTTTGGACAAGGCACTGGATCAGAAATTGATTCAACTGGCCAAGCCAGCTTTGGAGAAGGGCGAGCGCGTTTCTTTCATTACACCGATCAAGAACGTGAACCGCACTGCGGGTGCCATGTTGTCCGGCGAAGTGGCCAAGAAGTACGGTCACGCTGGTTTGCCAGACGACACTATTCACATTCAGTTCACAGGCACAGCCGGCCAATCATTCGGCGCATTCCTGGCGCACGGTGTAACAGCCGACCTGGTGGGAGAGGGCAACGACTATGTGGGCAAGGGCTTGAGTGGCGGTCGAATCATTGTTCGCCCCACCAACGACTTCCGCGGTTTGTCAGAAGAAAACATGATTGTTGGCAACACAGTGTTGTACGGCGCAATTGCTGGTGAAGCATTCCTGAGCGGTGTGGCGGGCGAGCGTTTTGCCGTGCGCAACTCGGGTGCAGCCGCTGTAATTGAAGGCACTGGCGACCACGGTTGCGAATACATGACTGGCGGTACTGTGGTTGTGCTGGGTGAAACCGGCCGCAACTTTGCCGCGGGCATGAGCGGTGGCATGGCTTATGTGTACGACATCGACGGCCTGTTTGCCAAGCGTTGCAACATGGCGCAGGTTGAGCTGGAAGAAGTGGTGCCCGCAACCGAACAGGAAGCATTGGGCAATCGCGAAATTTGGCACAGCCCCGCACGTGGTGCAGACCGTCAGCCTGATGAGGTGATTCTGAAAGGCCTGATCGAACGCCATGCCCGTTACACCGGCAGCGAACGCGCCAAGGAAATTCTGGAAAACTGGGGCACCGAGCGCAAAAAGTTCGTGAAAGTATTCCCGACAGAATACCGCCGCGCCTTGAAAGAACTGTACGTGGCAGCGCAGGAAAAACCTGTCGTGGCTGCTTGAGAACCAACCTGTTAGTGAGGATTTGAAAAATGGGAAAGGTCACAGGATTTATGGAGTTTGAGCGTTTGAAGGAAGCCAGCGAGGCTCCCGAAAAACGCGTCAAGCACTACAAAGAATTTGTTATTACGCTGAACGACGACGAAGCCAAAATTCAGGGTGCACGTTGCATGGACTGCGGTATTCCGTTTTGTAACAACGGTTGCCCGGTCAACAACATCATCCCCGACTTTAATGATCTGGTTTACAAGCAAGACTGGAAGGCGGCTTTGCACACCCTGCACAGCACCAACAACTTTCCGGAATTTACGGGCCGCATTTGCCCGGCTCCATGTGAAGCGGCTTGCACACTGGGTATTCACGAAGAACCCGTAGGCATCAAGAGTATTGAGCACGCAATCATCGACAAAGGCTGGGAAAACAACTGGGTAGTGCCCCAGGTGCCCGCCCAGAAAACCGGCAAGAAAGTGGCTGTGGTGGGTTCAGGCCCCGCAGGCATGGCCGCTGCACAGCAGCTGGCGCGTGTGGGTCACGATGTTACTGTGTTTGAAAAGAACGACCGCATTGGTGGTTTGCTGCGCTATGGCATCCCCGACTTCAAGATGGAGAAGTTCCACATTGATCGTCGCGTCGAGCAAATGCAGGCCGAAGGTGTCACCTTCAAAACCGGCGTGTTCGTGGGCGAAAAATTGGCCGAGGGTGGCATCACCAACCTGGCCAAGGAAACCGTTACACCGAAAGAATTGATGGCACAGTTTGACGCCGTTATTTTGACAGGTGGTTCAGAAGTACCGCGCGACTTGCCAATTCCTGGCCGCCAATTGAAAGGCGTTCACTTTGCAATGGAATTCTTGCCACTGCAAAACCGTGTGAATGCCGGCGACAAGTTGAAAGACCAAATCATGGCCACGAAGAAAAGCGTGCTCGTGATTGGTGGTGGTGACACCGGCTCCGATTGCGTGGGTACATCCAACCGCCACGGTGCCAAGCAGGTGACGCAAATTGAATTGATGCCCCAGCCGCCCGAAGAAGAAAACAAGCCTTTGGTTTGGCCCTACTGGCCCATGAAAATGCGCACTTCTTCTTCACACGAAGAAGGCGTGGCACGTGACTGGGCAGTGACCACCAAAGAATTCATTGACGATGGCAAAGGCAATGTCAAAGCGGCCAAGTGCGCCAAAGTTGAATGGGTAAAAGACGAAGCCACCGGCCAAATGAAGATGCAGGAAATTGCAGGTTCAGAGTTTATGGTTGATGCTGACCTGGTGTTGTTTGCCATGGGCTTTACCAACCCTGCGAAAAGTATTCTTGACGCCTTCGGTGTTGACAAAGACAACCGCGGAAACGCCAAAGCCACCACCGATGGTGAAGGCTGCTACCGCACCAATGTAGACAAGGTATTTGCTGCGGGCGACATGCGCCGTGGTCAGTCTTTGGTGGTGTGGGCGATTCGTGAAGGTCGCCAGGCAGCGCGTGAGGTGGACGAGTTCTTGATGGGCGCTACAGTGTTGCCGCGTTAATTTGCTGCAGGTTGTGTGCCAATGAAAAGCCGCTGGTTTCGATCAGCGGCTTTTTTGTTGACGGTGCTCGGTTGTCGAACTGTTGCCGTGTTGAATCTCGTTTATGGCATTTGTGAAGTTCGCTTTGCCGTCTCTCCGCCTTCAAGAAAGCCTGCCCGTTTGTTGCATTCCCGGTCCGTTCGGCAAGGCCGAAAGCGCAGCCCGCCCGCTTTTTAGCGGGTGCGCTTAGGTCAGGGAATTCAACAAAGAGGGAGTATTCAGGCTTTCTGGCGGAGGAGGGCATGCGACTTTGCAGATGCCGATACGAAACTCATTCATGCGGCTTCGCAATCTCGCCCATGCCCTGAAACTCAACTCGAGGAAATCTGCGCTGGCAGTTCCATCGTGCTTCCTGTGCTCGGGCACATGGTGACGTGCGGGAATGGAATCTCGATACCCACATTGTCAAACGCCGCTTTAATGCGCTTGTTGTACTCACGGCGCACGCCCCATTGCTCGCCGGGAAGCGTTTTAAAACGCACGCGAATAATCACGGCTGAATCGGCAAGTTCTTGCACACCAAAGGTCGACATGGGTTCGGTAATTTTCGGTCCCCACTCTTTGTCTTCCGCCAATTCAGTGCCCACTTTTTGCATCACCTGAATGGCTACGTCGACTTCCTCTTTGTAGGCGATGCCCACATCAACAACTGCATAGGCAAAGTCCATGGTGGAGTTGGTCACCGAATCAATCTGACCATTTGGAACAAAATGCACATTGCCGTGTGCGTCACGCAAACGCACATACCGCAGGGTTACATTTTCGACCGTGCCGCTTTTGCCACCCACTTCAATGAAGTCGCCTGCGCGAATCTGGTTTTCGATCAGCAGCACAATACCGGTGAAGTAATCTTTCACCAAACTTTGTGCACCAAAACCAACGGCCAAACCCACCACACCGGCAGCGGCCAGCACAGGGGCAATGGATATACCAATGGTGCCCAAGGCAATCAAAGCGCCGAGCAGCAAAATGACCACATTGGCCACGTATTTCAGCACGCGCATCAGGGTTTCGATTCGTTTTTGATCATCCAGCGTTTTGCTGCGTGCCTGCATGCGCGTACCCACGCGATCGATTGCTGCTTTTACCAAGCGCAACACAATCAGGGCAACTACGATGACCAGAAAAAATTTTGCGGCTTGCAAACCAAGGTCCAGCAGCTTGGCTGGTTCGATGTATTTGAATAGGGTTTCGAGTTGTTCGTTCATGGTGCTCCCACTGCTAAAAAGAGCCACCTATTGTACATGACTGAAAAAATGACCCGGTTTCAGGCCGGAACTCTCGCGATGGTTTGCCCGTCGACCCACAAGTCTTGAACAAACAGCCGCCAGCCATTAGCGCTGCCTTGGCTGAAATTTTGAATACGCCTGATGCAGGCAAATTACTGTTGGATTTGAATGAACTGTTTGGCAGTGCCAGCGAGTATGCAATCGGAGGAAGTGTCGCCCTGGCGCTTCATCATCGTTCGATTACAGACTCAACCGCACGTAGACCCAATGATCTGGATGTGGTGGTGAGCCCCTCTGCCATGGATCGTCTGTCCGATCTTGATCACCAGGGCTTGAGTCAACTCGGGTTTAAATCCGAGCCTGGCAACACCGAAAGCCTGAGCTGGGCAGGGGCATGAATCACTGGTAGTGGATGTAGTGCCCGCCAAGAACAGCGTAGCTGGTCGGGGTTTTGAACACCGGCAGATGCACGGAGGAGTCAATGTCATTCCGCTTCAAGCGCTGGTCGACAACTTAACCTACAGGGTACAAAGCGAACCGCTCAACGACCAGGCCCGAGGTGATCTCGCCCGTGGAATTGATTTGTTGAATGCAAACAAAGCGCGCGTTTAACTACAAGCCGTTGGCGCGTTGTGCTTTGTCAGACTCGTCGTTGTAAAAGCGGGCCAAAAATTTTCCGGTGTGGCTGTTTGCATTTTTTGCAATGTCCATAGGTGTGCCTTCAGCTATCAGCATGCCACCGTTGTCGCCACCTTCTGGGCCCATGTCCAGCACCCAGTCTGCGCATTTAATCACGTCAAGGTTGTGCTCAATCACCAGCACGGTATTGCCTTGTTCAACCAGCGGGTTCAATACTTTCAGCAACATGGCAATGTCATGAAAGTGCAGGCCAGTGGTGGGCTCATCCAGTATGTACAAGGTTTTGCCGGTGTCGCGTTTTGAAAGCTCAAGCGACAACTTCACACGCTGTGCTTCGCCGCCCGACAGCGTGGTGGCCGATTGCCCAAGGCGAATATAACCAAGGCCCACATCAATCAGGGTTTGTAGTTTGCGCGCAATATTGGGTACAGCCGCGAACACTTCCAACGCCTGTTCAACGGTTAATTCCAGTACCTCGGCAATGCTTTTTCCCCGGTACAAAATTTCAAGTGTTTCACGGTTGTAACGCTTGCCATGGCACACGTCGCAAGGCACATACAAGTCGGGCAAAAAGTGCATTTCCACTTTCACCACACCATCGCCCTGGCAGGCCTCGCAACGCCCACCTTTCACGTTGAATGAAAAGCGGCCCACATCGTAACCGCGCTCACGCGAGGCGGGCACGCCTGCGAACAATTCACGAATAGGCGTGAACAAACCCGTGTAGGTTGCCGGGTTGCTTCGGGGGGTGCGGCCAATCGGGCTTTGGTCGACTGCAATGACTTTGTCGAAATGTTCAAGCCCGCTGATGTGGCTGTGTGGTGCGCCTTCCTTGTGCGCACGGTTCAACTGGTGCGCAGCTTCGGCCAGCAAAGTGTCGTTGATCAGGGTTGATTTGCCTGAACCTGAAACACCCGTAACGCATACAAACAAGCCCACGGGAACGCTGGCGGTAACGTCTTTCAAATTGTTGCCAGTGGCATTGTGAATGGTCAGCATGCGCGCCGGGTCGGGCAAGCGCAGTGGGCTTAGGCGTTCAATTTTTCGCTTGCCATTCAGGTACTGGCCAGTCAGCGATTCCGGGCTGGCCAGAATTTCCGCAGGTGTGCCTTGTGCAACCACCTGGCCACCGTGTTCGCCGGCGCCAGGACCCATGTCCACCACATAATCGGCACAGCGAATGGCGTCTTCATCGTGTTCAACCACCAGCACAGTGTTGCCCAAATTTTTAAGGCGCAACAGGGTTTGTATCAGGCGATCGTTGTCGCGCTGGTGCAAACCAATCGAGGGCTCGTCCAGCACATACATCACGCCGGTAAGCCCGGAACCAATTTGGCTGGCCAACCGTATGCGCTGGCTTTCGCCGCCGCTTAGCGTATCGGCACTTCTGTTCAGCGTTAAATAGTTCAAGCCCACATCGTTCAAAAATTGCAAACGCGCCTTGATCTCCACCACAATTTTTTCCGCAATCTGACCCTTCGCGCCGTGCATTTGCATGGACTCGAAATAAGTCAGCGCCTTGTGAATGGGCAGCTCAGTGACTTGGTGCAAGGCCTTGCGGTGTTCGTGTTCGCCAATGAACACATGACGAGCGCCGGTTTTCAGGCGCGAGCCTTGGCAGGCTTGGCAACTTCGCACCGCCATCAACTTGCCCAGTTCATCGCGTACCGCTGAAGAGTCGGTGTCGCGGTGGCGGCGCGTGAGGTTGGGCAAAATGCCTTCAAAGGCATGGGTTTTGGCCACCGGTTTGCTGCGTTCACTCAAATAGGTGAACGTAATTTGCTCGCTGCCAGAACCATAGAGCACCACCTGCTGTACATCTTCCGGCAACTCATTCCAAGGCGATTCCGGGTCGAAGCCATAATGCGCAGCCAGGCTTTGAATCATTTGGTAGTACAAGGCATTGCGGCGATCCCAGCCGCTGATTGCGCCCGCAGCCAGCGAAATATCGGGATGGGCCACCACGCGCAAAGGGTCGAAAAAGTTTTCATGGCCCAAGCCATCGCACACCGGGCAGGCGCCCGCCGGGTTGTTAAACGAGAACAAGCGGGGCTCAAGCTCGGTCAGGCTGTAGTCGCACACCGGGCAGGCAAATTTGCTGGAAAACACGGTTTCAGTGTTCGTGTCCAGATTCACGGCAATGGCTTTGCCATCGCTTAGCCGCAGTGCAGTCTCGAAACTTTCCGCCAGGCGCTGGCGGGCATCCACGCGCACTTTCAGGCGATCAACCACCACGTCCAGGTTGTGCTTGTGGTGTTTGTCCAGCGGCGGGAGTTTGTCCAGTTCCAGAATTTCGGGCGCGTCTTGTGGGCCCTTTTTCAGGCGAATGCGCACGAAGCCCTGCGCGCGCAGGTCGTTGAGCAAATCCACATGTTCGCCTTTTCGCTGGTTCAACACCGGCGCAAGAATCATGATGCGCGCTTCCTCGGGCCAGCTCAGTACGGTGTCCACCATCTCTGAAACTGTCTGCACACTCAGTTCAAGGTCATGTTCAGGGCAACGGGGTGTGCCGGCACGTGCAAACAACAAGCGCAGGTAGTCGTGAATTTCAGTCACCGTGCCCACGGTAGAGCGTGGATTGTGGCTGGTGGCTTTTTGTTCAATGGAAATGGCGGGGGACAGGCCCTCGATCAAATCCACATCGGGTTTCTCCATCAATTGCAAGAACTGGCGGGCGTAGGCCGACAAACTTTCCACATAACGGCGTTGCCCTTCGGCATACAAGGTGTCGAAGGCCAGGCTGGATTTGCCCGAACCAGACAGCCCGGTCAGCACCACAAGCGAGTCGCGGGGCAGGTCGAGCGAAATGTTTTTCAGGTTGTGGGTTCTAGCGCCACGAATGCGTATGGAGTTCATGCGGTACAACAAATGGAATCAGCGGCCAACCTGATACTATAGACGGTTTCCCGGAACAAGACATCTGCAAGGGTTGTTCAAGCCCTTGAATTTCAATCACACATGAGCCGCAAGACCGTGAGCCATACTGCAGCCGCCGATGCTTTCAAAATGCTGCCCGCCGAGCGTAAAGCGGCTGGGTGGCTGGCCAGCATTTACGCGCTGCGCATGTTTGGCATGTTCATGATTTTGCCCGTGTTTTCCTTGCACGCTGCAGGCATGCCCGGTGGGGACAATTTAAGCCTGGTGGGCCTGGCCATGGGTATTTATGGCCTTGCGCAGGCTTGTATGCAAATTCCCTTGGGTTGGGCCTCAGACAAATTGGGCAGAAAGCCCATTATTATCGGTGGCCTGTTGCTGTTTGCTGCGGGTTGCTGGTTGGGCTACGTGGCCGAAACAGTAGAGCAGCTGGTGTGGGCGCGCGCCTTGCAGGGCGCTGGCGCCATTTCAGCAGCCCTGTCGGCCTTGCTGGCCGATGTAACCCGCGATGAAGTGCGCTCCAAAGGCATGGCCATGATTGGTGCCTCCATTGGCGTTACTTTTGCTTTGTCGCTCGTATTTTCGCCGGTGTTGTACAAGTTTTTTGGCTTAAGCGGGCTGTTTGCCATGACCGGTGTGCTGAGTATTCTGGGCATTGGTGTGGTGATTTGGCTGTTGCCCACCCCCAATTTGGCCGATCAGGAAGCCAAGCTCAAGGGCAGTTTTGCCGATGGCTGGGCCGTACTGACCCAGCCAGATTTGCTGCGCCTGAACCTGGGTATTTTTACCCTGCATTTAACGCAAATGTCCCTTTTTGTGGTGGTGCCCAGCCTGCTGCTCAGCGGTCTGGAACTGCCACTGGCTGAACACTGGAAGGTGTATTTGCCGGTGGTGTTGGGTTCGTTCGTGCTCATGGTCCCACTGATGGTGTGGGCCGAGAAAAAAGCCAAAACCAAGCAGGTGAAAATGGGTTCAATCGGCCTGATGGGTGGGGTACTTTTGGGCTTCGTGTTGTTTTCAAATCAAGGCTGGGCGCTGGTTGTGCTGTTACTTGCCTACTTTGTGTGCTTTAATTTGCTTGAGGCTACCCTTCCCTCGTGGGTGTCACGAGTGGCACCCCTCAGTCACCGGGGTTTGGCTTTGGGTGTATATAATACTTCTCAGGCATTGGGGCTTTTTGCAGGTGGCGCTTTGGGCGGGCTTGCGTTTCGCCACCTGGGCGCTCAGGGTGTGTTTGAGGGTGTGTTGTTGCTGGTGGTTGTGTGGTTTTTGTTGGCCATGGGCATCAAGGCTTTGCCACCACGCGCCGCAAGCGCCGCATCCGTCAGCGACCCAGCAGGCAGTTCGGTGGTCAGCTAGTTAGCCCCACTTCAATTCATTTCAAGACTCATTTCGAGAACTCAAGGAGCATTTCATTCCATGGCCTCAGTAAACAAAGTAATTCTGGTTGGTAATTTGGGCAAAGACCCCGACGTGCGCTACCTGCCTGATGGCGGTGCTGTGGTGAACCTGGCCTTGGCCACGTCGAGCAACTGGAAAGACAAAAACACGGGTGAAAAGCGCGAAGAAACTGAATGGCACCGTGTTGTAATTTATGGCCGCTTGGCGGAAATTGCCGGCGAGTACTGCAAGAAGGGTCGTTCGGTTTATATCGAGGGTCGTTTGAAAACGCGCAAGTGGCAAGACCAGTCGGGCGTGGACAAGTACACCACGGAAATTATTGCAGATCAAATGCAATTGCTGGGTGGTCGTGAAAGTGGCGGCGGTGGTTCATCCATGGGCGGCGGTGATGATTTTGACCAGTCACCCGCGCCTAGCCGCAGCTCTGGCGGCATGCGCTCCTCGGCACCTGCACCGCAGCGCTCTGCACCACAAAGTGTGGCTGATCTGGATGATGATATCCCGTTCTAAAAAATACCTAAGACATATTTTGTAATGTTTTTGATTGGAGCTCAGCATTTGCTGGGCTTTTTTCATTTTTCTCTAAAATTTATCTGTAAAGTTTTAGTGTTGAGCATTTATAAAGGTGATACATTAAACAATGTATTGATTTGTCGTGGAACGTGGATCATTGATGAGGCTAAGTGGTTACCAGACCAAGGGTTTTGTAATGCAGGATGGCGAGCGGTATTGCCTGTTGATAAGCAGGGAGACAGGGATGCCGCTTTACTACCCAAATTTGTATATGACAACGCAGGTGCGTAACTCGTCCAAGTCAGTTGCAGCGATGGAGTCCGCTTTAACTGGCATCAACGTGCTGTTGAGCTTCTGCGGGCAGCGCCAGATTGATCTCATTGGCCGGTTCCTGAAGCATGAGTATTTCTCGCTGCATGAACTAGATGCTATCCGCGATTATTGCCAGCAGACATTTTCGACACGGCCGGGGGGGGTGCCTCAGGGTGTTGTTCCATTCGCCGGTAGGGGTAAGTCCAGATCAACTCGAAAAACCGGCCTTGCGAATGAATACAACCGCTTAACGCATATCGCAAAGTACGTGGAGTGGCTGGCGAGGATACTGCTTACAGGTGTAGTCGATAAAAGGATTTCGCTCAGCATCGACAAAATGAAAAAAGGACTTGAGTCACGGCGACCATCCAGCAAAGGGAGAAACCAAACTGGGCGGGAGCAGGGGCTTTCCCGAGAGCAAGAAGCGGTCTTGCTTGCAGTTGTTCAGCCTGGGTCCTTGCGCAACCCCTTCGAAGATCCGCCCACGCAAATCCGC
Source organism: Limnobacter sp. UBA3528 (assembly GCF_002377005.1). Classification (NCBI taxonomy): domain Bacteria; kingdom Pseudomonadati; phylum Pseudomonadota; class Betaproteobacteria; order Burkholderiales; family Burkholderiaceae; genus Limnobacter; species Limnobacter sp. UBA3528. The sequence continues at coordinate 52,840 of NZ_DFOZ01000033.1, forward strand.
AATCAGTTGCTGATCCTTCTGCTGCTTCACCTCGGAATTCGGGCTGGTGAATTGCTCAACATACGGGTTTCAGACATTGATTGGGCCAATAACCAAATTGTCATTGCACGTCGGGCAGATGAGAAGAGGGATCCAAGGCGTCGGCAACCCTTGGTCAAAACGTTAGACCGCCGTTTGCCCGTGAAGGACACGCTCGTTCAAACGATACATTCCTACATCGTCCAGTTTCGTAGCAAGGTGCCCGGTGCAAGGAGGCACGACTATTTGTTAGTGACCCATAAACCCGGCCCAACGCAAGGGCAGCCCATGTCGAGGTCGGCATTTATTAAGGTGATAGCGCTGATTTCAGCCGCTTCGCCGGAGATTGCCGGTCTGCATGCGCATGAACTACGCCATACCTGGAATGATCGATTCTCTGAATTCATGGACGCGCGAGACGATTCGCCTACTCCAAAACAACAGGAGGGCGAACGCTCATACCTCATGGGGTGGAAGCCCGATTCAGGAACGGCAGCAACCTACACGAAACGGTTTACACAAAGAAAGGCGATGGAGGTCAGCCTAAAACTTCAAGAAGGCATTTCCAGAGTCCCGGAGAACCTAAAGAATGACTGACGTTGGCACTGATGGCGCAAACAATGAAGCCGGCAGCCATCTTGTGGCTAAAGGCGGCGATACATGGTATCAGTCTCGGGCAGGGTATTGGTTCGACATAGATGCGTCAACGTGGCATTTAGACAAGAACAATGCTGTGTTTCTTCGCCGGATTCGTGAATCTTTGTGTGATGAGGCACTGAGCGGTTTTCTGGCTACACTGGCGCACTATGCGAGAACCATGTCTGGTTCGCATGTGCGAAATATTGCAGATCGATGTTCAGCAATGATTGCTGAAACTGGTGCCACATCAATAGAAACAAGCACGCTGATTAACTACCGTGCTTCACTTGATCGTCAAAACGAATGGAAGTTCGGCACAATTCGGGGATTCCTCTATAAATGGCATGAGCTTGGCTACCCAGGTATTGAAGATGATGTCATAGATCTCATGAAAGGCTGGACGCTAAAGGGAAACATCAAGGGGGATGCGGTCAAACGGCTCGATCCCACTGAAGGGCCTCTGACAGACAACGAACTCTCGGCATTCAACGAGGGCGTGGTTCGAGCTTTCGAGCAGAATCGGATTACTTTGGATGAACTCGGGATCTGCTTGCTGATAAGCCATACTGGCCGTCGTCCAAAGCAGGTTGCCCACATTAAGAACTGTGACCTTGACGGAACGAGAACGAACAAGAAGGGTGAGGCGATGTTCCTCCTTCACATTCCTAGGGCAAAGCAACGTGGTGAAGTATTTCGAGATAGTTTCAAGACGTTTGCAATGACTAGGGAACTATGGACAGTACTCAACGCCCAGAAAAAAAACACTGTCGCAACGATTGAGCGGATTCTGGGGTATGAACTCCAAGAGGCGGACCGTGCTGCACTACCATTGTTCCCAGACCTAGTAGCTTTTGAGGCAGTGCAGTCCGTCATTGAGCTACGCTCCTTGCTTGCTTCGGATCACTTGCATTTGCCTTCAGCACAGATAACAGTAATTTTGAAAAAGGCGGCCAGCGCCGGTGAGGTTATGTCTGAGCGCACGGGGCAACTGCTCGATGTTGTAGCGACACGCTTTCGCTACACTAAGGGTACGAGGGCCGCGCGTGAAGGCTTTGGACTGATGGTAATTGCTGAGCTTCTCGATCAAACTGATATTCAGAATGCCGAGGTTTACACGAAAAATGTGCCTGAGCATGCCCACGCGTTGAGCAAGGCTATGGCGTTGCAATTGGCCCCCTATGCCCAGGCATTCCAGGGGGTTCTTGTGGATCGTGAGGCTGAAGCAAGGCGTGGTAATGACTTGTCTAGTCGGATCAAGTTTAAAGGTCGGAACATGGCAACCTGTGGTCAATACGGGTTCTGTGGTGCCAATGCGCCTATCCCGTGTTACACCTGCGATCACTTTCAGGCGTGGCTTGATGGCCCCCACGAGGAGGTACTGGCAGACCTGCTTGCGGAACGAGATGAGGTTCAAAGGTTGACTAACGATTCAGCTATTGCAGGGATAAATGATCGAACGATATTTGCAGTGATCAACGTCATCCAACGATGTGAGACGCGTCGAGCTGAACTGGCGAAAATGACGCCGAAGGCGGGTAAATGACTGTGAATCTGATTCACTTTTCGCCTACGGCGAATTTGACTGCCTCCGAAAATCTCGCAGAATTCATACGGATGTGTAAAGAAGATTTAACGGTGTTCAGCGCTGATCTTGACTGGGAGGCTACCGCTTGGCCAAAAGCTGCTAATTTCACAAAGCTTGGTGTTTCTGCGCGCGGATTTACTGAGTCCGATCGATTGGACGATTCACTCATCGATTTCGCAAAAGCCTATTTTCGGTATCAACAAGGTCATCATCCTACCGGCACGAAGAATGAGTCAAAAGCGCTAAGGGTACTTGAAGCAGCCTTTGTTAAAACAACGGAAAGCGCCAGCATTTCAGGACTCAATTTCGCAATCCTTGATGAGGCTGCAGTTCTTGCGAGAGACCACTACGTTCCAATGGCTGCATATCAATGCGGCCGTGAACTGCAGCGGTTGGCTCGCTTCGTTTCCGAAAAGAATTTGATTCAATCCGATTTGAGCATGTGGAAAACCCCGATCAAGAAGCCGTCGGATATAACCATTCAGACTGGGTCTAAAGCAAAATCAATCCAGGCAAAAAAGTTGCCTGGTCAAGACGCCCTGGAAGCTTTAGCGGAAATTTTTGCGAATGATCCGACCGATCCTAAAGACATTTTTACTTCCAGTACATTCGCAATGACCATGTGCGCGCCAGTGCGCATTTCCGAAATACTTGACTTGCCTGCCGACTGCGAGATTGAAGAATTGGATTCTAAGGGTGTTGTGTTGAGTTGCATCTAAAATTG
>NZ_DFOZ01000054.1:0-19914 GCF_002377005.1 Limnobacter sp. UBA3528
GGCTTTTACTGACTTGAAACTTTTCGCCAGCAGCGTAGACTAAATTTCTAGTGGACGGTGCTTGCGCTGCCACGACACAAGGCAACAAACCCTTGTGCCTGTACCCTCTTTTGCATGCAGTCCGTCCTGCAAACTCGCCCGTCGGCCCCAAGCCTGCGGATGCAATACGACTGTGTGTCAAAAAGGGTTTCAACATGATCAGACAACACTACCAAGCACTCGAACACATCAGCGCCAGCGCCACCGACACCATCACGGTCAGCGACCCCAGCCGCCCTTTGAAGCTGACAGCAGATTCGCCAGCCTTCGACGCCATGACAGACCTTCGGCGTGTACACCCCGTTAGCATCTCCGGCTCTGAAACGCTGGAGCAAGCCCGCACCACCATGATCGTGTGTGGCGTCAAGCTGCTGTTCGTTAGAAACAGCCATGGTCATTTGCAAGGCCTGCTCACCGCCAATGACCTGGCCGGCGAGCGCGCAATCAAGGAAGCTTCTTCCAGCAATCGCAATGTGCCTGAACTCACGGTGAATGACGTGATGGTGAAACTGCCAGACCTGGAGTTTCTGGAGTTCGGTGCCGTATCGCGCGCTGAAGTGGGTCACATTATTGCCACACTGCGCGAACACAACCGGCAACACGCACTGGTGGTCGACAACCGCACAGGCAAAATGCGTGTAGTGGGTTTGTTCTCTTCTACACAAATTGCGCGGCAAATGGGCATTCCCGTGATGGACCCTGTCAAAGCCAGCACCTTCGCTGAAATTGAAGCTGCGGTGGCCGCTGCTTAAACTTTCAGCAATTCGACCACCAAGGGGTGGTCGATTCCCTTCACATTCCACACACCATGAATTTCCTCGTGCAGATCCGGGCACTGCCCCAACAAGCGCAAACCGCTTAAAGTGCCCGCATCGTACACACCCAAGCGGCTCACCGGAAATACACCCAGGCCACGGGCGGCAAACACCGACATCAAAGCGCTGTCCTCGAACTCGCCCACCACATGGGGCACAATTCCCAGCTGCTCAAACCAGTAATTCAAGTCCACCCGCAAGCGGGAATGCCCCGTGGGCAGCAGCACGGGCAGTTCTGCCAGGCAGTGCGGAAAATGGCTCACACTGCTTTTTTTCACCCACCTCGAAGCACCGTACCAATCCACCGTAGTGGTATTCAACACGCGGCTTTGCATGCGCAAGTTGGGGTTGGCTGGCGGGGGTTGCCCAGCAAACACAAAGTCAAGGTGAAGCAAAGCCAACTCAGCCAGCAACTGCTCAGGCTCACCCTCGTGACAGGTCAAGTGCAGGTCTTCAGTATCCAGCACTGGCTTCAGCAAAGCGTGCACCGCCAGTTTCGAAATTCCGTCGCACAAACCCACCCTGAAACGCTTCACCGGTTTGCTGGCCACCGCCCGCACCAGCTCCGGCAAACTTTGGCCCAATTGAAAAATTTCCTCCGCTTTGGCAAAAGCCACCTGTCCAGCCTCGGTCAAAGTCACACCTCGGCCATCCGGTTTCAACAACTGGAGCCCAAGGTCTTTCTCAAGTTCGCGCACCTGCGCACTAACCGTTTGAATGGCCATGTCCATGCGCTCAGCTGCACGGGCAAAACCACCTTCTTTGGCCACCATCCAGAAGTAATGCAAGTGACGATAATTCAAGTTCATTCAAAACCCCACCAATTAACTTCGTAAAAACCGCAGTAACAGTTCATTAAATACTGATTTTTCCGAACTCACAACTGGTACACCATGGCGCCGTGTTCAATTCAACCCTCATGGAGTATCAAAGTGGACGTTTTAATGGAATTCATGCACACCGACTTTCTCGGCACAGCCGCATGGATTTGGCTGTTGTTTGTCGGTATTGTGGTTGCGCTGCTCGCCTTCGACCTCGGCGTGCTGCACAAGGATGACCACGAAATTGGGGTCAAGGAAAGCCTGCTGCTCTCGGGTGGCTACATCACCGCAGCGTGTTTGTTCGGTGCCTGGATTTGGTATTACCTGGGCTCCGAAAGCGGCATGAACTACTTCACCGGCTTTGCCATTGAAAAATCACTGTCGATGGACAACGTGTTTGTCATCGCCATGATCTTCTCGTTCTTCGCCATTCCACGCCAGTACCAGCACCGCGTGTTGTTCTGGGGCATTTTGGGTGTCATTGTGCTGCGCGCCATCATGATTGGTCTGGGTGCTGCACTGGTGAAAGAATTCAGTTGGGTGCTTTACCTGTTCGGTGCGTTTCTCGTGATCACCGGTATCAAAATGTGGTTCATGGCCGATAGCGAACCCGACATTGAGAACAACGCTATCCTGAAGTTCCTGCGCAAACGCATGCGTGTTACCGAAGGCCTGCGCGGCAACGCGTTTGTGGTCAACGAGCCTGACCCAAAAACCGGCAAGGTGGAGCGTTTTGCAACCCCCCTGTTGTTGGCTTTGGTATTGATCGAGTTTGTCGACCTGATTTTCGCGGTTGACTCTGTGCCCGCAATTTTTGCGATCACCACCGACCCGTTCATCGTGTACACCAGCAATATTTTTGCGATCCTGGGTTTGCGTGCCCTGTACTTTGCACTGGCCGCGATGATCCACCGCTTCCACTACCTGAAGTACGCTTTGGCGATGGTATTGGTGTTCATCGGCAGCAAAATTTTTCTGGTGAACTTCATTGGCAAGTTCCCGCCTGCGTTCTCGCTCAGCGTGACCTTGGGCCTGATCGCCGGTGGCGTGGTGTTCTCGCTGTGGAAAACACGCGGCGGCGACAAGCCTGAAAAACTGGAACACGTCACAGAAAACAAGTAAGCCTTGCTGACAACAAAAAGGCCGGTGATTTTAAAGTCACCGGCCTTTTTCTATTTCCAATCCAGATTCACTTAGGTTGCTTCACTGCCTCAATGGTGATCAGCACTTTCACTTCCGGGAAAAACCCCCTGTCTACTGCATAACCCAGATCGAAATCCGTGCGCTTGAATTCAGCCACCGCATCGGCCCCACACACCTCGGCTTTCTTCATGGGGTGCATAATGCACTTGAAGGTGTTGATCTTCAAAGGCACTGGCTTGGTAATGCCCTTCAAAGTCAAATCGCCCAACACTTCCACAGGCTTGTCGCCTTCAAAGCGCATTTTGCTGGCTTTGTAGGTAATCGTGGGGTGCGCTTCCACATCAAACATGTCCACGTCTTTGGCATGCTCGTTCATCTTGCCATGGCCAAAATCAAGGCTGGCCGCATCAATTTCAATGTCCACGGTGCCGGTTTTGTTGGCACGGTCCAGGGTCACCATGCCCTTGGTTTTCTCAAACTGGCCACGCCACAATGAAAGCCCGCCCATGTGGTCCGCCTCGAACGATGGGAAGGTGTGGCTTGGATCAATGACATAGGTATCCACCGCCGCATTTGCTGAGCCCAGCGCACCGAACATACCCAGTGCAACCGCACCGCCCAACATTGTTTTTGATACTTGTTTGAACATCCCTAACTCCCTGTTGTTGCTGTGTATTACGCGGTGTGCCTGCTCACTTCGCAGGCGCCACCAATTTAAAATCGATCACCACTTCATCGGCCACCAGGCTGGTGTCGCCCCACTCACCATCGGCACCCACCTTGTATTCCAGGCGCTTGATCTGGGTTTTGCCAGTGAAAGTGTGCTTGCCGCCGGCTGTTTGAATTTTTACGGGAAACTTCAACGGTTTTTTAATGCCACGGATGGTCAAATCGCCGGTTGCCTGCAAATTGTTGCCACTGCCCGTTACACCCGTAATGACAAAAGTTGCCTTGGGATGATTCTTTGAATCAAACCAGTCTTTCCCTGCAACCTCTTTGTTGTACTCAGGATCGCCCAGGTCGTAACTGGCTGTGTCTACGCTCAGGGTGGCTTTGGTGTTTGCGGGCTTGGCAGGGTCATACTGCACATCGCCGGAAAATTTCTTGAAATTACCACTCACCGGCACATTGAACTGTTTGAACGTGGCCTTGACCTCGCTCTGCGCCACATCAAGGGGTGCAGCCACAGCAGGAAAGGTTAAAACTGAGAGTACCAGGCCTGAAAGCGCCTTGGCGAACGGATATTTCATAGTGAATCCTGCAGAGCTTGAGAACTATCGGAGACTAATCGGCTCGCATCCCGGGAATCATGCGACCCAAAATACCGTCGCGGTCCAGAACGTGATGCTTCAAGGCCATCAACACATGGCCCACCACCAACAAGACCAGGCCTTTGCCTGAAAGTTCATGCAAGGTTTTAAACAACTCTTTTAATTCCGCGTTTTTCTCGATCACCACCGGCAGTTCAATCACACCGAACCAAACCACTGGGTAGCCCGAGGCCAGGCTGTACAGGTAACCAAACACGGGCACACCCAACATGAACAAGTACAGGGCCAAATGCCCCATTTTGGCCAGCAGCACCGTGTTGTGTCCCCAATGTGCCGGGTACTTGGGGGTTTTCGACAACATTCGAACCACCATGCGCAACAACACCAAGGCAAACAGGGTAACGCCCAACCACTTGTGCCAATTGAACAGTTTCAGCTTGAACGGGGTAATACCGGGAATGTCGACCATGTACAAACCCACACCAAATGCGGTCAAAATGCCCACCGCCATTAACCAGTGAACCAACACCATGGGCAAACCATATCGATGGTTTTCGCTCAATGCACTTTTCAAAATCTCATCCCTTTGCAGCACAGGCTTGCATTTTCAGCAATAAATAGTTGGGTTTAAAGCCTTTTTCAAGATACAATTTACAGTTGTTTTGAAGCTGCGTACATGCCGCAAGGCCTAAACATCTATCGGGCACGTCCATAGGCGTTTCATAGGCGTTAATCAGCCAGTATTGTGCAGCCCTAATAATTACGTTTCAACCAGCGCTTTCAATCAGGACGTCGTATGAGCGATTCAAACGAACACGAACTTCTAATCAAGACACCCAAGCAACTGATCTATGCCGTCATTGCAGCGTTTGTCATTCCGATTTTCGTCATTATTTTGCTGGCTTACTACGTCAGCAGCAGCGAAAAACCCGCCGCTGGCAGCAATGCATTTTCTGAAGAATCAATTGCCGCACGCCTTGCGCCCGTGGGCACCATCGACTTCGTTGATGCCAGCGCTCCCCGTGTTCTGAAAACAGGTGAACAGGTTTACGCCGCCGCATGTGCAGCTTGCCATGACTCTGGCGCTGCTGGTTCCCCAAAACTGGGCGATCAAGGCCAGTGGAGCAGCCGCTTGACCAAGGGCTTTGACACCCTTTGGCAAAACGCGGTGAATGGCATTGGTGCCATGCCTGCCAAGGGCGGCAATTCCGACCTCGACGACATCGAAGTGGCCCGAGCAGTGGCCTACATGGGCAAGGAAGTGGGCGCTGACTATGTTGCACCCGAACCAGCCGCTCCCGCAGCCGCTGAGCCAACCGCTGAAGCTGCGAAGTAACCGGCAATTTAACTGGCAAGGCCAATCAAATAAGTCCGCTGTAAAAAACCCGCCATCCGGCGGGTTTTTTATTCGGTCAGCAGCATGCCCACGCCACGAAATATCAGCATGGCATTTTCCACCACATCCTCTACCGGCTTCCTGCAACCGTCCATGCTCCAGCGTGCAGCCATGTAAAGCACCGACCCCACCAGGCCCGAGGCCAGCAAAGTTGAATCAAGGCCTTTCACTGCACCGTCCTTTCGCTGTTCAATCAAGGGTTTGGCCAGTGTTTCCAGCATTTCCACAAAGCTGTACAGTGTTTTTAAACTCAATTCTTCCAGGTGCCGGTTCACTGTCAGCACCTCGACCAACAAAATACGGGCCGCCTGCGGGCTTTCCTTGAACTGGCTGAAAAACACGGTCAAACCCGTACGGGTGGCCTGCTCCAGATTGTCGTCCTCCATACCCAACAACACCTTTTGCAGCTTCTCACGCAGGGTATCGGTAATGTGCAGGTAGCAGGCCGTAAACAAAGCCTCGGCATTGCTGAAACTTTCGTAAAAGTATCGCTCAGTCAGCCCTGCCTCCTGGCACAGGCCTTTCACCGTGGCCGCATGGTAACCAGTCGACCCGAACACCTTGATGCCCGCTTCAATCAACTTGAGCCGACGCTCCGCCTTGCGGGTTTCATTGGAGACCCCGCGGTAACGACGCCCTGTGGCTTTGGCAATTTGCTCCGGTGCTTTCGCATTCATAATTGGAAGATATACTCAAAAAATAGGCATTGACAGTATGCAGGCCCAACATTAAATTGACAACCACGATTGTCAAATTACAGCTACAACACAGCACATTGGAGACCGACACATGAAATCATTCAACGGCAAAGTTGCCGCAATCACTGGCGCCGCATCTGGCATGGGCCGTACTCTTGCCCTTCAACTGGCCAAAGACGGCTGCCATGTGTCCATCTCTGATGTTGACACCAAAGGCCTGGCCGAAACCGTAAAACTGGTGAAAGCAGCGGCCCCCAATGTCAAGGTCACCAGCCAGCAGCTGGACGTGTCCAATCGCGAAGCCATGTACGCCTGGGCTGATCAAACCGCGAAAGACCACGGCAAAGTCAACCTGATTTTCAACAACGCTGGCGTGGCTTACGCAACCCCCGTTGAACACATCGACTACGACAAGTTCGAGTGGATCATGGGCATCAACTTCTGGGGCGTCGTTTACGGCACCAAAGCATTCTTGCCACACCTGAAAGCATCTGGTGAAGGTCACATCATCAACACCAGCAGCTTGTTCGGCCTGTGTGCTCAACCCACACAAAGCACTTACAACTCAACCAAGTTCGCTGTGCGCGGTTTCACAGAAAGCCTGCGTCAAGAACTCGACATGATGAACTGCGGCGTATCCGCCACCAGCGTTCACCCCGGCGGTATTAAAACAGCGATTGCCCGCAAAAGCGTTGCATCCCCTGAAATTGAAGAGTTCACAGGTGCCGACTCTGAACAGGGCAAAGAATTCTTTGAAAAGTTCTTTATCACCAGCGCTGAAAAAGCCGCTGACATTATCCTGAAAGCCGTAAAAGGCAACAAGCGCCGCGTGCTGGTGGGTCCGGATGCCGTTGCCATGGATGCCATGGTGCGCACACTGCCTGAAACCTATCAGGCCATTATCGTGGGCCAAATGAAAAAAATGCGCGACAAGCAAATTGCCCGCAAAAAGCGCAAAGCTGCAGAAAAGCAAACTCAGAGCGCATAACAACGCGTTTGGACTTTCACTGCAAAACGCGGTTAGTCTTAAGACTGCCGCGTTTTTTTATTGGGGACTTGATTTGAGTTCAACGAACATTCAAAAAACCCTGCTGCTGATCGGTGCTACCGGTGTGGTGGGGCACCATGTGTTGGCGCAAGCCTTGGCTCACCCGCAGGTGGGCAAGGTTGTTGCACTAACCCGCAAACCCCTCACACCACACCCCAAGTTACTCAACCAGTTGATCGACTTCAACGCCATTCCTGAGGTAGCACCATGGTGGCAAGCCGATGCGGTCATTTGCACTTTGGGCACCACCATCAAAGTGGCCAAAACCGCCGAGCAGTTCCGTTTTGTAGACTACACACTTGTGGCCCAATTCGCTGCACTGGCTGCACAACATTCAGTGCCTTGCTTCGTGTTGAATTCGGCCATGATGGCAAATCCCAAAGCGAAAGGCCTCTACCTGCGCACCAAGGGCGAAGCAGAACAGGCGGTCAAGAATGCGGGTATTTCCAGTGTTGTGATCGCGCGCCCTGGTCTTCTTGACGGTCAGCGCGAAGAGTTTCGACTCGGCGAAGAAATTGGTCTCGTGGCCAGTCGCGTGTTCAACCCACTTTTACCCAAACGTTTGCGCAGCGTAAAAGTTGAAAAACTGGCCCGTGTCATGTTGCACGAGGCATTGAAAGCCGAACACGGCGTGAAGGTTCTAGAGTCGGAAGTATTTCAATCTGACGCGGTATGATTGTGCACATCAACTTACAATTCCACCCAAGCATCCCATGGCCAATATTCTGCTGATCGACGACGCGAACACCATTCGAAAAGTTTGCGCCCACATCCTGACCCAAGCAGGTCACATGGTGCGTACAGCAGCAAGTGCAGAGGAAGGAATCAGGGACATCGTCGACAGCGGTGCACCTGATTTGATCATCACCGACATCGACATGCCAGGCATGGACGGGCTGGAGTTGTGCAACCGAATCCGAAAAACCGGAGCCACCGTGCCGATCGTGGTGATCACCTCGTACTCCGACAAGGAAATGATTCAACGGGCCAAAACACTTGGCCTTGCTGGCTGGTTACTCAAACCCGTTACTCCAGAAGCGCTGATCCAAAAAGCAAACTCGGCGCTGGGTACAGCTTAATTTTTACCCAGGTTTTCTTTTAAGTCGCTACCTTGGTCAACAAACCCTTCAACGCACTCAATCGGTCCTTCGGGCTCATCTTCGGCGTGTCGTCGGGCAGGTCTTTGTCGGTTTCCAGTTGAAGCTCTTTGATGAACCGAGATGGAAAACAACTCACCAGCTCGCGTGCTTTTTTCCGCTTTCTGCACCAGGTAATGTTCAGGCTGCGTTGCGCGCGGGTCACGCCCACATACATCAGGCGGCGTTCTTCTTCCAGCCTGTCGTCGGTCAGTTCACGGCCTTCGCCGTCGCCAAAACTGGGCAAAATACTTTCTTCGCAACCAATTAAAAACACATGCGGAAATTCAAGCCCCTTGGCAGCATGCAGCGTACTAAGCTGCACGGCGTCGGGTCGCGTCCCGTCATCCTGCCGGTCCAACATGGTCATCAAGGCCACCTTCTGGGTCAGGTCCAGCAGGGTTGAACCTTCTTCCTCGCCCTTGTCGCCCATCCACTTCACAAAGTCGAGCACGTTTTGCCACTTGGCTTGTGCGCCGCGCTCGTCTTGCTGCTCGTAAAGCCACTCCTCGTACTTGATGGTGCTCAGCAACTCATTGAGCAAATCACGGGCTGGCTCGCGCTGCGCGCGGTATTCAAGCTTGTTGATGAAGGTGCCAAAAGTGCGCAACGCATCGACCATGCCCGCATTCAGATGGCTCTCAGCGCCGGTTTCAAACAGCGCCTCAAACAATGAAACACCGCGTGTGCCCGCATAGGTGCCCAGGGCCTCGAGTGTTTTTTGACCGATGCCGCGCTTGGGCGTGGTCACCGCGCGAATGAATGCGGGGTCGTCGTCCTGGTTCACCAGCAAGCGCAGATAAGCAATCACATCCTTGATTTCAGCACGTTCGAAAAAGCTTTGCCCGCCACTCAAAATGTACGGAATTTTCTGGCGGCGCAAAGCCTGCTCCAGAATACGCGCCTGAAAGTTACTGCGGTACAAAATGGCATAGTCACCGTACTTGGCACGGCGCTCAAAGCGATGACCGCTGAGCATCATTGCCACTTGTTCGGCCTCGTGTTCATCATCGGCCATGGGGCTGATCACAATCGGCTCGCCCGGGCCGTGGTCGCTCCACAGGGTTTTCGGAAACAGCTTGGGATTGTTTTCAATCAGGCGGTTGGCCGCCTGAAGAATGCGCAAGGTGGACCGGTAATTCTGTTCCAGCTTGATCACTTTCAACTGCGGGTAGTCTTCAGTCAACTGGCGCAGGTTTTCAATGGTTGCGCCTCGCCAGGCATAAATGGCCTGATCATCATCGCCCACAGCGGTGAACATGGCGCGTGGCCCGGCAATCAAACGCAGCAAATCGTACTGGCAGGCGTTGGTGTCTTGCACCTCGTCTACCAACAAATAACGCAGCCGGTTTTGCCAGCGGTTGCGCACTTCATCGTTGCCGGCCAACAAACGCGTGGGTTTCAAAATCAGGTCATCAAAATCCACCGCTTGGTATGCAGCCAATGTGGCCTCATAGCTTTTGTACAGGCGTGCAATTTGCCCTTCATCCTCGGTAGTGGCTTGTGCCAGGGCCGTGTCGGGGTCAATTAGGCCGTTTTTCCACAGCGAAATTACGCTTTGGGCCTTGCGTATCAATTGCTTGTCGGTGGTGCCGTACAACTGCTGCACCAAACCGTAGGTGTCGGTCGCATCCAGAATCGAGAAGCGCGCCTTCAAACCTGCGTGTTTGTGTTCCTCCCGCAAAATTCGAATGCCCAAGCTGTGAAACGTGCACACCAACAAGCCCTTGCCCTCGTTGCCATGCAACAACTTGGCCGCACGCTCTTCCATTTCCTTGGCGGCCTTGTTCGTAAAGGTAACCGCTGCAATATTCTTGGCACTCACGCCCTTGTTCTGGATCAGGTGTGCAATTTTTTGCGTGATCACCCGAGTTTTACCCGAACCCGCACCCGCCAGTACCAGGCAGGGACCATCCACATAATTCACGGCTTCGCTTTGGGCTTTGTTCAGGCCAACAGACATACAGGGGGGAAACTCCAGGGGAAGGCATTACTGTACCAGAGGGTACTTACAAATCGACCGGGTCCACTTCCAAAAACCAGCGCACACTGCCGGGCAGCTCGTGCAATTGCGCCAGCCACTGCGTTAAAAACCGGTGAAGTGCGGGCCTCGATTCGCTTTCAATCAGCATTTGCGCCCGCTCAATGCCACCCACCCGCACCACAGTCAACGGCACCGGGTCGCACATAAAAACAGGGTTGTCAGCGTCCACCAAGGGTTCACCCAGCTCCCTCGCTGTGCTGAGGAACTGCAAACAGTTGGCCAGCTTTTTATGGTCGGCTCGAATGGTGGCCTGGTGTGAAAACGGCGGCATGCGTGCGTCTTTGCGAGCCTGCATTTCGTGGCTGGCAAAGGTTTCGTAGTCGTGCGCTTTCAAGGCATCAAACAGGGGGTGCTGTGGGTAACGGGTTTGAACCACCATGCGCGCATCACCTGCTCTGCGCCCTGCCCGGCCAGCCACCTGCATCAACTGTGCGAACAGTCGTTCAGGCGCGCGGTATGCGTGCGAATACAGCGAGGCATCCACATTCAAAGCCAACACCAGGGTTACATTTGCAAAGTCGTGCCCCTTGGCAATCATTTGCGTGCCCACCAACACATCAGCTTCCCCGCTGTGTGCCTGTTGCAGCAAGGCTTCCATTTGCCCCTTGTTGCGGGTGCTGTCGGCGTCGATTCGCAAAATATTTGCAGTGGGCAGCAATCCAGTCAGGGTTTCCTCAATGCGCTGCGTGCCCCGGCCAAAGCCGGTCAGGTCCTGGTTTCCGCAAGTGGGGCAGTGCGTGGGCACGCGCTGCCCAGCGCCACAGTGGTGGCAGCGCAGCATGCGCTCATTTTTGTGCCACACCATGTGCGCTGTGCAGTGGTCGCAATTGGCCACCCAGCCACAGGCATTGCACACCATCTGTGGCGCGTATCCCCGGCGGTTCAAAAATACAATGCTTTGTTTGCCAGCCTCGAAGTTTTGCACCAGCGCCTGCATGGCCGGCTCGCTCAATCCCTCTTTGGCTGGAAAATTGGCGGTGTTGATCAATTCCACCTTTGGCAGACTGGCACCCAGCACGGCCCGGTTTTTCAAGCTCAGCCTTTTGTAAGCGCCCAGGTCGGCCTTCAACCAACTTTCCAGGGCTGGGGTGGCCGAACCCAAAACAATCGGCACCTCGCGCTGTTTGGCCAGCATCAGGGCCAAATCCCGGGCGTGGTAGCGCATGCCGTCTTGCTGTTTGTACGAAGGATCGTGTTCTTCATCCACCACAATCATGCCCAATCTCGGCAATGGGGTCAGCACGCCCAGCCGGGTCGCGATGATCACATCGGCGGCGCCCGTTGCAGCTTCAAACCACGCCTTGGTTCGGGTCAATTCAGCCAGGTTGCTGTGCATCACCACCACGCGGTGGGGCGCCAGGCGCTCTTTGTACAAGGCTTGTGCAGCCGGGGTCAGGTTAATTTCAGGCAACAGCACCAACACCTGCTCACCGCGCTTTAGCCGTTCCTCCACCGTGTGCAGGTACACCTCGGTTTTGCCGCTGCCGGTCACGCCGTACAGCAAAAAAGGCTGAAAACCAGCGGCACTCGACAGTTGCGCAACAGCGTCCAGTTGTTCAGCGTTCAACACTGGCTTTTCAAGTTGATCAATCTTGGCCTTACCCCCTTTGCTTGCAGCAAGCGGGTCATTCCGTTCGGCCAGCAGCTTCTGCGCATGCTCCCGGGATTTGGCCACCATCACAGGTTCTTCACCACGGGCATTCAACACACGCAAGGCCTTGGGCAATGCCTCCAGCGCGATCATGCCCAATGGGTGGTGATAATACTTGGCGGCAAATTCAATCAGGGCCTGCCAATGGGCGCTCAGGCATTCACCATGATCCAATACCGAGTGCACTGGTTTGATGTTTTCGGCCATTTGCTGATCGGGGGCGGCGCCCTGAACCAGACCGATTCGATGCTGACGTCCCCAAGGCACAATCACACGCATCCCAAATCGGGGCGTGTGTTCACTGTGCCATTGGTAAGTGAAAGCTTTAGGAAGCGGTGCAGCAACCAACACATTCACCAGCAAAGTGTGTCCCTTGATCGGGTTAGATGACGTGTTTTGGTTTAGGTCTGTCTTCACAGCTTACTTTAAGTTCATGGACTAGCTGGCTTGAATTAAACGGAATACAAAATTTTTAACAGTCAATGTGGATAACTTTGTGGACATCCGTGGAAATAATCCACGGGTGCAGTACAGGATGTGGGCATACATGTAAAGTACAAATTTTGTAAAATGCCTTTTTGTTTATTTAAAACAATGACTTAACTGACCAGCCTGCTTTTCCATTCGTCGTGCAATGCAAAAAAATGTTTCTTCTGCCTTGCGCCAAAAATGTGCATAAGTCCAAGTTTTTACTGCCTTTGTTTGCGGCTATAGGCATGCACCGCGTTCACCATCACTTCCACACTGTCCGGATTGGTGAATTGGGAAATGCCATGCCCCAGATTGAACACATGGCCCGCACCGGCCTGTGGCACACCAAAACTTTCCAGAGCCTTGGCCACTTCAGCCTCAATTTGCGCAGGCTCGGCAAACAACACATTGGGATCGAGGTTACCTTGAATGGCACAACGGTCACCAATGCGCGCCCGGGCCTGGCCCAGGTTCACAGTCCAGTCCACACCCACGGCGCTGGCACCGCTGGATGCAATATCCTCCAGCCACAGTCCACCACCCTTGGTAAATACAATCGATGGGATGTCTTCAGTAAAGCTGCCGCGGTTGGCCTGCAAAGGCAAACTGGCCACAATTTTCTTGATGTAATTCAAGCTGAACTTCTGGAATGCACCGTCGGCCAAGACGCCACCCCAACTGTCGAAAATCATCACAGCTTGCGCGCCCGCTTCAATCTGCGCGCGCAGGTACTGGCTGACCGCCTCGGTGGTCACTTCCAGAATGCGGTGCATCAGATCTGGCCGTTTGTACAACATGGTTTTTACCTTGCGGAAATCGCTGCTGCCCCCGCCTTCCACCATGTAACAAGCCAATGTCCAGGGGCTACCTGAAAAACCGATCAGCGGTACGCGCCCGCCCAAAGCACCACGGATGGTGCTGACTGCGTCAGTCACATAACGCAGGCTGGTGCCAATGTCAGGCACGGCCAGCTTGGCCACGTCAGCCTCAGTCACCAGGGGGCGCTCAAACTTCGGGCCTTCGCCTTCCGCGAAGTAAAGGCCCAGGCCCATGGCGTCGGGCACGGTCAGAATGTCGGAGAACAGAATGGCGGCATCTAACTTGTAACGCTCCAGCGGCTGCAGTGTTACCTCGCAGGCCGCCTCAGGGTTGGTGCACAAACCCATGAAGTTACCGGCCTTCGCGCGCGTTGCCCGGTATTCAGGCAAATAGCGGCCCGCCTGGCGCATCAGCCAGACAGGGGTGTACTCGGTGGCTTCGCGACGCAATGCGCGCAGGAAGGTGTCGTTCTTGACGGGCTGAAAACTGCTCATGTTCGTAAGTGCTTCTTGTATAAATTCAAACTAAAAACAGACGCTGGTGTTCGGTTTTCAAACAACGGTCCATCACAAAGGGCAAACCCGCTGCGCGGGCCTTGGCTTCCACCAGATCATTGCGAATACCCTGCTGCAACCATACAGCGCCGGCACCCACATTCATGGCCTGAGCCAACACATCGGGGGTGTGTTCGGCACGGCGAAACACATCCACCAAATCAATCTTCAAACCGGTTTCTGCGATCGCTGTTTTTAAATCGGGGTAGCAGGTTTCACCCATCAAGCCGCTGGGTCGCCCCTGCAAAGCCGGATTAATTGGCAAAATTCGATAACCCTGCGATTGAAGGTACTTGGCCACAAAAAAACTGGGCTTGTGAGCCTGCGAGGAGAAGCCCACCACAGCGATCGTTTTGGTGTTTTCGAGCAGTTGCTTCAGTTCAGCGTCTTGCATGCGCATTCTTCCAGCGGTTGCCCGCCTAAGCTCAAGTTTCGAAGGACTCCATTGTGCCTGAAAAACCAGTGCTTCGGATCCAGCCCAAGCCATCGCGGGTGCCGGCCTTGGGCCGATACTCGCAACCCATGTGGCCGTTGTAGCCCAACATCTTCAAATGGGCACACACCGGCGCGTACACTTCGGCCCCTGGTTCATCGCGATTGGGCACACCCGCCAGCTGCAGGTGCTTCACGCGCCCAGTAGGCAAATATTGATTTAGCGCCTCCAACACTTCACCTTCAGTGCGCAAGCAATGGTACAAGTCCATTTGCACACCCAGGTTGGGCTGGTTCAAGCGAATCAGCAGTTCATGGGCATCGGCCTGTCGACTCAACAAGTAACCGGGCACATCGAAATGGTTGATGGGTTCAATCAACCAGTCAATCGGCTCAGCGCTCATGGTGCCGGCCAGCCACAACAGGTTTTCTTCATAACAATCCCACGCAGCCTGCGCACTTTGTCCTTCGCTTGAATTCAAAACGCCTGCCAGCACATGCACCTTGCGCACACCCAGCACCGTGGCGCAATTCACAGCGCGTTCAATTGAATGCCTGAATTCATCGCGCCGTGCGGGCGAACAGGCCAATCCCCGATCGCCCTTAGTCCAATCGCCTGCCGGTGCATTGATCAACACCCATTGCACGCCGGCCTCAAGCGCCTTGTCGCGCAACAGTTCAGCTGGATATTCGTAGGGAAACATACACTCAGCGTGTCTGAAGCCATCTTGAGCGCAAGCATGCAATCTGTCCGGGAAATCAAATTCGGTGTACAGCCAGCTTAGGTTGGCAGCCAGCTTCATACTTCAAACACCAAGTGTGGATTGAAAAACGGGTTTTCGAAGGCCTGTGGCGTCACTTGTACCTGTCCGCGCTCCATTTTTCGGGCTTTGCCTTTTTTGCGAACATAACCTCGCGGATTCACCAGCACGCGGGTTTGACCATCGTTGTTGTGAACTGTGTAATCAAATGAATCGTGCATGTGCCCATGTACCCACACATCGGCCTTGCCCATCAAGCGACTGAGGTCGGATACAAATGCGGCGTTGATCGGGCTGAGATTAAAACGCGGGTGAATGCTTTGCGGATGCGGCGCATGGTGAGTAATCACCACGGTTTTTCCATCAAACGGTACGGCCAGTGCAGACTCCAGCCAGTCAATATTCTGATAGTGCAAATCGATTCCCATGCTGGGGGAAAACTGTTTGCCACGCATGCGGATTAATTTGTAATCCGGCAAAAATGCCTTGGCCACCAACTCGGCACCAAACCGCCAACCGGGCTGTATATTAAAATCGGTCCACAAGGTACAACCCAGAAAACGCACGCCCTGAATTACCACGCTGGTTCGCTGCAGGTAATTCAATTGTTTCCTCGCGGCCAGTTCAAACAAATGGTCGTCCAGAATTTCAATGTCGTGGTTGTAGTACTCGTGGTTGCCCGCCACATAAATATTGTGTTTCTCGCCCAGGTCGGCGAGCGCCTGCAAACCCTGCGTCCCTTGGTGAATGTCTCCGGCAAGGATCATCAAGTCCACATCCTCAGCGGGTTGTGGAACAGCCGCCAAAGCGGGGAAGCGGCGCATCGTCTCAAGATGCAGATCAGAGTACAAGGCGATTTTCATGCCTTTATTCTAACCTGTAGAGGAGTCAAAGCGGATTACACACCCTCAGTCGCCAGCGCACTGCCCATTTGGTCAATGCACCGCAGAATATGATCTTCCAGAATTTTGCAGCTGATATGCCGCCAGTCCAGTCGATTGACGAATACCAGGCAATCATTTTTCGGATCGATTGCAAACCAAGAGGGGATGGGTGTTGAAGCGCCCATTTCACGATTGGCCTGCAGCACTTTCTTGGCAGCAGCCAGGTTATCGAGGCGAAAGCGTTTTAATTCAATGTGAATATCAACCCACGTAATGCCTTCCATTTCCCCATGCTGAAGCAGTACTGCCTGATCATTGAAGAAAAACACACGCCCTGAGGGAGTCATGTTACTGGGGCGATTCTGTTGGAGGTCTTTCAACAGCGCATCGAATTGTTGGTACATAAATGGCTCCTTGATTGCCACTTATGTTGCGAATCCATGCGGGTAGGTTCCACAGACTTTCACAATGGGTCTGCCCAAGAAAAAAGCCACAGTTTTCACCGTGGCTTCTCACTGGTTTTTCAACCCTGTATTACTTAACGTACTTTTCTCAAGCGCTTGATGGCTTGCAACTGTGCAATCGCGGAAGCCAATTCAGCCTGTGCTTGAGCATAGTCAATGTCCGCACTGCGATTGGCCAATGCTTCTTCGGCCAAACGCTTGGCTTCCGTTGCTTTGGCTTCATCCAGGTCGCTGCCACGAAGGGCCGTGTCTGCAAGAACGGTCACCGAGTTGGGTTGTACTTCCAACACGCCACCGTTTACAAACACCACTTCTTCTTCAGCCTGACCTGCAATCTTGATGCGAACTGTACCGGGCTTGATGCGTGTAATCAGCGGGGTGTGGCGTGGGTAAATACCCAGCTCACCCTGCTCTCCGGGCAAAGCAACAAACTCTGCTTCACCTTCGAAGATTGATTCTTCTGCACTCACCACGTCCACGCGGATTGTCGACATACTCATTTCCTTTGTGATGGGCACCGGCTTGGGTTTTCACCTTTGCCGGTACACGACACACCAATCGGATTACTGAATTTTCTTGGCTTTTTCGAAGGCTTCATCGATGGTACCTACCATGTAGAAAGCCTGCTCAGGCAAGTGGTCACACTCACCGTTCACAATCATCTTGAAGCCGCGAATGGTTTCCTTCAGTGACACGTATTTGCCGGGCGAACCGGTGAACACTTCAGCCACTGTGAAAGGCTGTGACAGGAAACGCTGGATTTTACGCGCACGGGCCACGGCCAACTTGTCTTCTGGAGACAATTCGTCCATACCCAAAATCGCGATAATGTCGCGCAGTTCCTTGTAACGCTGCAGTGTTTGCTGCACGCCACGGGCCACGTTGTAATGCTCTTCACCAATAATGTTGGGGTCAACCTGGCGTGATGTGGAATCCAGAGGATCCACCGCAGGGTAAATACCCAGGGAAGCGATGTCACGAGACAACACAACTGTCGCATCCAAGTGAGCAAACGTTGTCGCAGGTGACGGGTCGGTCAAGTCATCCGCAGGAACGTAAACCGCTTGCACGGAAGTAATGGAGCCCTTCTTGGTCGAAGTAATACGCTCTTGCAAGCGACCCATTTCTTCGGCCAGTGTTGGCTGGTAACCCACCGCAGAAGGCATACGACCCAGCAACGCAGACACTTCAGTACCGGCCAATGTAAAGCGGTAAATGTTGTCCACGAACAGCAGAACGTCACGGCCTTCGTCACGGAAGTATTCAGCCATGGTCAAGCCAGTCAACGCAACGCGCAGACGGTTGCCGGGAGGCTCGTTCATCTGGCCATACACCAGTGCCACTTTGTCCAACACGTTGGAATCTTTCATCTCGTGGTAGAAGTCGTTACCCTCACGAGTACGCTCACCCACACCGGCAAACACGGAGTAACCACCGTGTTGCTTGGCGATGTTGTTGATCAATTCCATCATGTTCACGGTCTTGCCCACACCCGCACCACCGAACAAGCCTACCTTACCGCCTTTGGCGAACGGGCAGATCAAGTCGATCACCTTGATGCCTGTTTCGAGCAGTTCTGTCGAGGGTGACAGTTCGTCGAAAGCAGGGGCGTTCTGGTGAATGGCACGTGTTGCGTCGGTGGTTACAGGACCTGCTTCATCGATTGGGCGACCCAATACATCCATGATGCGGCCCAGTGTGCCTTGGCCCACGGGAACTGAAATTGGCTTGCCTGTGTTGTGCACAGCCATGCCACGGCGCAAGCCGTCTGATGCACCCAAACAGATGGTACGAACTACACCGTCACCCAGCTGCTGCTGAACTTCCAGTGTCAGTTCGGAACCTTCCATGGTTAGCGCGTCGTACACTTTCGGCATGTTGTTGCGTGAAAACTCAACGTCAATAACCGCGCCGATACACTGTACGATTTTTCCTTCGTTTGTCGCAGTACTCATCGTTATTTCCTTAATTCAAAATCGTTCCGAACATCCGCTTACACAGCCGCTGCGCCGCCGACGATCTCTGCCAGTTCTTTCGTAATGGCAGCCTGACGGGCTTTGTTGTAGGTAAGTTGCAGTTCACTGATCACATTCTTGGCGTTGTCTGACGCTGCCTTCATCGCAACCATACGTGCTGATTGTTCTGAAGCCATGTTCTCTGCCACTGCCTGGTACACCAATGCTTCGATGTAGCGCAGTAACAAATCGTCAATCACGGCCTTCGCATCCGGCTCATAGATGTAGTCCCACGACGTGGAACCCTCATCGGCTTGCAGCCTTTCGCCACCCAGGGGCAGCAATTGCTCGAACACGGCTTCTTGCTTCATGGTGTTCACAAACTTGGTGTAGGCCAGATAAACGGCATCCACTTCGCCTGCAACGTATGCATCAAGTTGAACCTTGATCGCGCCGATCAGTGCTTCCAGGTGGGGCTTGTCGCCAAGACCCGTCACTTTGGAAGTCACGTCAACACCAATGCGGTTAAAGAAGCCAGCGCCCTTTGTACCGATTGCGGTTGCTCGTACCTTTGCACCCTTGGCACCAAACTCCTGAAACTTGCTGGTCACCAGACGCAGAATGTTGGTGTTCAAGCCACCACACAGACCTTTGTCCGTTGTCACAACAATCGCAGCCACGTTTTTGATTTCGTCGCGCGCCACCATGTATTCATGGCGGTATTCAGGGTTTGCCTTGGCCAGGTTGGCGCAAATATTCCGAACTTTGTCCGCATAGGGACGAGCCGAACGCATACGGTCCTGGGCTTTGCGCATTTTGGACGCAGCCACCATTTCCATCGCCTTCGTGATCTTTCGCGTGTTTTGCACGCTCTTGATCTTGGTCCGGATTTCCTTCATTCCTGACATCGTATTTCCTCCAATGACTGGGAAGGTGCATGACCTTCCGAGTTATGCGGTGGGTACAATCAGATCGCTCTGATTAATACGCGCCAGTTTTCTTGAATGATTTCACGGCCTCGTGCAGCTTAGGCTCATCGTCTTTCGACAATTCGTAAGTCTGCTCGATACGATCGATCAGGTCCTTGTGGCTTGTCTGCATGAATTGACGCAGGGAAACCTCAAAAGGAAGAACGTTCGATACCTCGACATCATCCAAATAACCATTGTTGATTGCAAACAGGGCCAGTGCCATTTCCCATGTTTTTAATGGGGCGTACTGGGGCTGCTTCAGCAATTCAACCACACGGCGACCACGTTCCAGCTGGCGGCGGGTTGCTTCATCCAGATCAGAAGCAAACTGCGCAAACGCAGCCAATTCACGGTACTGCGCCAAGTCGGTACGAATACCGCCTGACAGCTTCTTGACCACCTTCGTTTGCGCTGCACCACCCACGCGAGACACGGAAATACCCGCGTTAATCGCTGGACGAATACCGGCGTTGAACAAGTCGGTTTCCAAGAAGATTTGACCGTCAGTAATCGAAATTACGTTGGTTGGAACGAACGCTGT
>NZ_DFOZ01000054.1:20287-84409 GCF_002377005.1 Limnobacter sp. UBA3528
GTTTTGCCTTTCACTTCACCCTTGGTGAATTTTTCAACGTATTCGGCGTTCACGCGTGATGCGCGCTCCAGCAAACGGCTGTGTAGATAGAACACGTCACCTGGGTAAGCTTCGCGACCGGGTGGACGACGCAGCAACAGGGAAATTTGACGGTAGGCTACAGCTTGCTTGGACAGATCGTCGTACACAATCAGGGCGTCTTCACCGCGATCGCGGAAGTATTCACCCATGGTGCAACCAGAGTAAGGAGCCAAATACTGCATGGCTGCTGATTCTGAAGCGGAAGCCACCACAACAATTGTGTACTCCAGCGCGCCGTGCTCTTCCAGTTTGCGCAATACGTTTACGATGGAAGAGGCTTTTTGGCCCACAGCCACGTACACGCAAGTTACGCCAGTGCCTTTCTGGTTAATGATCGCGTCGATCGCAACAGCTGTTTTACCAGTCTGGCGGTCACCAATGATCAATTCACGCTGGCCACGGCCAACAGGAACCATGGCGTCAATCGCCTTTACACCGGTTTGCAGTGGCTGGTCTACGGATTTACGTTCAATCACACCTGGCGCCACTTTTTCGATCACGTCGGTCATCTTGGCGTTCACTGGGCCCTTGCCGTCGATAGGCACACCCAATGCGTTTACCACGCGACCACGCAACTCGGGACCCACTGGCACTTCCAGAATACGGCCGGTACACTTGACCATGTCGCCTTCAGAAATGTGCTCGTAAGAACCCAAAATAACGACACCCACGGAATCACGTTCCAGGTTGAGCGCCAAACCAAAGGTGTTGCCCGGGAATTCCAGCATTTCACCTTGCATTACATCTGACAAACCATGAACGCGGCAAATACCGTCGCTCACGGACACTACAGTACCTTGTGTCCGGATGTCGGCCGATGATCCGAGGCCTTCGATCCGGCTCTTGATCAGTTCACTGATCTCAGAGGGATTAATCTGCATATTGATTGCTCCAATTACGTTTGAGGGCCAAGTTAGGCTGTTAAAGCCGCCTTCATCGCGTTGAGTTTGCCGCGCACCGAACTATCCAAAATTTGGTCGCCCACAGTGACGCAAACGCCACCAATCAGCGATTCATCCACTTGAACAGTGACGTTCAATTTGGAACCAAATTTCTTTTCCAATGCACCACGTACGTTTTGAACTTCAGCATCAGTCATGGGGAATGCAGAGGCGATGATCGCATCTGCAGAACCTTCATGGCTGTTCTTCAATTCTTCGAACTGTCGAGCGATTTCTGGCAAGGCCAGCAAACGGCCATTTTCCACAAGCGCACCCAAGAAATTCATTGCTTGCGCTTCCGCCGGTGTCTTGGTCAGTTCAACAAACACTTTCAACACCTGCTCGTCAGTCAACTTTGGGTTGCTGACCAGCAATTTGATGTCTTCGTTGCTTGCGACTGCCGACCACGACTGTAGCCAATCACTCCACTGATTCAGGTTCGATGTTTTGGCAACATCAAACGCTGCTTCAGCGTAAGGACGGGCGATGGTGGATAGTTCGACCATGTTGTGTTTCCTTAGCTCGTTAGGCTTACAGTTCCGCTTTCAGTTGATTGAGCAAATCTGCGTGGGCCTGGGCGTTCACTTCCTTCTTCAGGATTTGTTCTGCGCCTTTCACCACGAGTGTTGCCAACTGATCGCGCAACTGGTCACGGGCACGTTGTGCTTCGTTCGCAGCTTCCGCTTCAGCCTGCGCAAGAATTCGCTTGCGCTCAACTTCGGCTTGTTGTTTTGCCTCTTCAATAATCTGCTGGGCACGCTTTTCAGCTTCAGCCAGACGCTGCTGATTTTCAGAACGGCTTGCAGCCAATTCCTGTTCAGCTTTACGACCAGCATCTGCCAAAGCCTGCTTACCACGTTCTGCAGCGGCCAGGCCGTCTGCGATTTTCTTTGCACGCTCATCGATGCTCTTGATCAGCGGGGGCCAAACGAATTTCATCGTAAAGACCGCCAAGATGAAGAAAACGACGAGCTGAGCAAACAGCGTTGCGTTTAAGTTCACGGCATGTTTCCTCTAAAACGCACGAATTGGACTTAAAACATTCGTGCGGTGTTGTTCGAAGGAAGTGGCTGTAAATTAACCAACAAATGGGTTAGCAAACGCGAACATCATCGCGATACCAACACCGATCAGGAACGCAGCGTCGATCAGACCGGCCAAAACGAACATCTTTGTTTGCAGTTCGTTCATCAGTTCTGGCTGGCGAGCAGAAGCTTCCAGGTACTTACCACCCATGATCGCGATACCGATACAGGCACCGATAGCACCCAAACCAATGATAATGCCGCAAGCAAGAGCTACGAAAGCAACGTTAGTCATGACAACTCCTTAAATTGAAAAAATGAAAAATTAAAAAAACCAAAAAAACTAAAAATTGATCAGTGGCCCTGATGCGCCTGGCCAATGTAGATCAAGGTCAACATCATGAAAATGAAGCCCTGAAGCAACACGATCAGAATGTGGAAAATCGCCCAGATTGTTCCGGCCAATACATGGCCCAAGAAGGCAAATGCTCCACCCAAGGACAACGCAGCAGCGCCACCCAGCAAAGCGATCAGCATGAACACCAATTCGCCTGCGTACATGTTGCCGAACAGTCGCATGCCCAGGGACACGGTCTTCGCGGCAAATTCAATGAGGTTCAATACAAAGTTGGGGATCCAAAGCAGTGGGTTGGAACCGAACGGTGCACAGAACAGTTCATGAACGAAGCCACCTGCACCCTTGATTTTTACAGAGTAGTACAGCATGAGTACCAGCACACCCAAGGACATGCCCAGTGCACCGTTCAGGTCAGCAGTGGCCACTACGCGCATGTAGGGGTCGCCGGGGCTGGCAGCAAAACCCAGCGCATACAGCAACTCGCCCCACGCCATGGGGATGAGATCCACAGGCACCAAGTCAAAGGCATTCATGACCACAATCCAGAGGAACACGGTCAATGCCAGGGGAGCGATGAAACTGCGATCGCCATGAACGATGGCTTTGGATTGGTTCTCGACCATTTCCACCATCATTTCTACAAAGCCCTGAAAACGGCCTGGCACGCCAGAAGTGGCTTTGGAAGCCGCTTTGCGCAACATGAAGATTACGATTAGACCAGACAGGATGGAGAAAAACATCGTGTCCAGGTTGATCACTGAGAAATCGACGATAAATTTTTGCTTATCGGTAGCGAAATGCTGCAAGTGATGGACGATGTACTCTGAGGGGGTTAGCCCATTCGGTGAAGATGCCATACTTATCTCAAGAAAAATGCCAAAAAATAGCTTTTGAGGGTGACGACCGCTGTGAGGATCAAGGACCACCAAACAATGTTCGGATCAACTTGACTCGCTACAAACATGATTGCGATTGTTGCGCCAACCTTCAGGAATTCTCCGGCCAAAAACACAAAGGTTCCGCCCATGGGGGTTTTACTACCCAAGGCCAACCGTGCGGCGAACAAAGTGCTCGGCAACGCGACAGCAACGAAACCCCAAGCGGCAGACTGCGCATGAATTGGGGACACCAACAACATGAGGAGGCAAACTGCCACCCCGACGACCCATTGGAGTCCAACTATTTTCCACATATTTGCTGCGCTGCCACATTTAACCTTGGTTGAGTACCTATGTCGGGTACGTATTTTCCGCAAGGCTCACGTGTTTTTGACAAACCGCCAGATTATAGGGGTTTGTACGGCCCCTAGTCAAACGAAAACGGCTTATTTTTCACACCGATTTGGTGCAAAACTCAAAGCTCTTCTTTGGGAAAGCCGATGCGCTCCAGCACACCGTCCAGCTCGTCCAAATTATTGAATTTAATAGTAACACTGCCCTTGCCATTTGCATTGGCTTTTAACTGAACAGCGCTGGCCAGCCAGTCTGCCAATCCTTCTTCAAGCCGGCGCACATCGGCCGTTTGTTTGGGCTTGGCTGATTGACGATCTGCATCGCTGGCCCAGTCATTGACCAGCTTTTCGGTTTCACGCACCGAAAGGCGCTTGTTCACCACTTCATTGGCACAGGCAATTTGCTCGGCTGCGGTTAAAGCCAATAGCGCGCGGGCATGACCCATTTCAATGTCGCCAGCCAGCAACATGGTTTGAACCGGCTCAGCCAGGTTGAGCAAGCGCAACATATTGCTTGTTGCACTGCGGGATCGACCAATGGCACGGGCGGCATCTTCATGGGTCAAATTGAATTCACGAATAAGGCGCTGAACGCCCAGGGCTTCTTCAAGCGGGTTCAGGTCTTCGCGCTGAATGTTTTCAATCAGCGCCATAGCCAGCGCTGATTCGTCGGGCACAGCACGCACCAACACAGGTACTTCTTCCAAACCCGCCAGTTTGGAAGCGCGGAAGCGACGCTCGCCCGCAATAATTTCGTATTTTCCAGAGCCGATCGGGCGAACCAGAATGGGCTGCATGATGCCCTGACTTTTGATGGACTCAGCCAGCTCCATGAGTGACGACTCATCCATGCGGGATCGTGGCTGGTATTTACCGGCCTGCAGCTTGCCCAGGGGCAGCGTCATGACCTGCTCACCCATGTCTTTGTTGACATCGTCACCAGAAGGGCCTAAAAGCGCTTCCAAGCCACGGCCCAGGCCTTTCGTGCGTTTGATTGCGTTCATATCTTCTTGTCGTTGATTAAGTTATGCAGCAATGGGAAGACCCAGCCGGTCGACCATTTCATTGGCGAAGTCCAAATAGGCCTTGGCACCCTTGCTGGATTTGTCGAACAACACACCGGGGACCCCATAACTGGGCGCTTCGGCCAGGCGAACATTGCGGGGGATGATGGTTTTGAACACCTTGTTGCCGAAATGCTTTTCCAGCTGAGCGGAAACCTGCTGAGCCAGTGTCATTCGTGGGTCGTACATCACCCGCAACAAGCCAATGATGGTCAAGTTGGGGTTCAAGTTTTTACAGACCTGCTTGATGGTGTTGACCAGATCGCTCAAACCTTCCAGTGCGTAGTATTCGCACTGCATGGGAATGACCACGCCATTGGCACAACACAGGGCGTTCAGGGTCAGCAAAGACAGCGCGGGCGGACAGTCGATCAAGATGAAATCGTATTGATCGTCTACCTCGGAAATGGCTTCACGCAGCTTGATTTCACGGTCTTCAAACTCGACCATTTCGACTTCTGCGCCTGCAAGTTCACGGTTGGCTGCCAGAACATCAAACTCGCCTTCTGCACGAACAGTGGCCTCGGCCACACCCACCATGCCGACCAAAACCTGGTACACCGTGTGTTTGACGCTGCGCTTGTCGATACCACAGCCCATGGTGGCGTTGCCCTGAGGATCCAGATCGACCAGCAGCACGCGTTGTTTGGCCATGGCCAAACCTGCTGCCAGATTCACCGCTGTGGTGGTTTTTCCCACGCCACCTTTCTGGTTGGCAATGCAGAAAACTTTCGCCATCTTCTTGTCCTGTGAATGAATGCTTTGATTTTAGCGTTTAATCATGAACAAGTGCCTTGCCTCGTCCAAGAATGGCACTTCAATTGGATGAAGCGCATCAATTCTCCAACCGGCAGGAACTTCGCCGTCCACCTCAACCCTGCCCTTCAGAGCCGCGAACTGGCCATGCTCAGCCAATACATGCTGGCTCAGCGCAATGAAATTCTCGATGCTGGAAAAGGCACGGGAGCAAATCAGATCAAACGGGACATCGGCCTGAAACTCTTCGACCCGCCCGTGCACTGCCTGCGCGTTCTTCAAACCCAGGGTGGCAATGGCTTGCTGCATGAAAGCGGCTTTTTTCTGAACCGTGTCGATCAGCGTGATCTGCCAGTTAGGCTGCGCAATCGCCAATACCAAACCGGGCAAGCCTGCGCCTGCACCCACATCCAGAATTCTGGGGCTGCCAGTAGCCTGCAAGGCAAACGCAATTTCGGGCAGTACCGCCAGGGAATCCAGCAAATGGTGTGTGATCAGCTCGCGATTGTTGCGAATGGCAGTGAGGTTGTACACCCGGTTCCATTTCTGAATCAGCTGGCCATATTTAAAAAGCTGTGCATGCTGTTCGGAATTCAAACCCAAACGCAGATTTGCGATTCCCTTTTCCAGCAGATCCTGGTCTGAAGACCCAAGGGTTTCAGACTTTGGTTTTCGGTGCAGTGAATTCAAGCAACCTGCTCCGCAGTTCCGTCAGCCGACTTGTTTGCACTGGCGCTTCGATTCAACAAATCACGTTTCTTCAAATGCACCAGCAAGAGTGAGATAGCCGCTGGGGTGATACCTTGAATACGGCCAGCCTGGCCGATCGTTTCCGGCTTGTGGGTGTTCAACTTTTGCTGCACTTCTTTGCTCAGGCCATTGACGCCGGAATAATCAAAATCAGCGGGCAGGCGGATTGATTCATTGCCCGCGCCTCGCTCTACTTCGGCCTGCTGCCGAAGCACGTAACCCGCATACTTCACTTCAATTTCCAACTGGGAAATCAAATCCGTTTGCTCCAGGGGATTAGACAAAGCCAGGTCACCATTCTCTTTACTGAGGGTACTTAGATCTTGATAGCTGACATCCGGGCGTTTGAGCAAATCGTACAGGTTGTACTCCCGATCAATCCCTTTGTGCAATACCCGCTCGGCTTCGGCTTGGGCCACAATTTTCGGATTGATCCACGTGGAACGTAAGCGTTGTTTCTCTAATTCCACCGCTTCGCGCTTTTCAGAGAAGGCTTTCCAGCGAATATCGTCGACCAAGCCCAGTTTTCGACCAATCGGCGTCAAACGTTGATCTGCGTTGTCTTCACGCAGGCTTAAACGGTACTCAGCACGGCTGGTGAACATGCGGTAAGGCTCTGCCACACCCTTGCTGGTCAAATCGTCTACGAGCACGCCCAGATAGGCCTCGTCGCGACGGGGAGTCCACTGGTCTTTGCCTTGCACCAGAAGCGCAGCATTGACACCCGCCAGCAAACCTTGAGCAGCCGCCTCTTCGTAACCTGTGGTGCCATTGATTTGACCCGCGAAGAACAAACCCTCAATGGCCTTGGTTTCAAGCGTGGTTTTCAGCGCGCGCGGATCGAAGTAATCGTACTCAATCGCGTAACCGGGCCGCATGATATATGCATTCTCCAAACCCTTGATGGAGTGCAGCAGGTTCAACTGCACGTCGAATGGCAAGGAAGTAGACACACCGTTTGGATAATACTCATTGGTCGTCAAGCCTTCTGGCTCAAGGAAAATTTGGTGTGATTCCTTGTCAGCAAAGCGATGGATTTTGTCTTCAATCGACGGGCAGTAACGTGGCCCCACACCTTCGATCACGCCTGTGTACATCGGGCTGCGGTCCAGGCCACCGCGAATGATGTCATGGGTGTTCTGGTTGGTGTGCGTGATCCAGCAAGGCAACTGCCGCGGATGCATGGCTGTGTTGCCCAAATAAGAAAATACGGGTACCGGATCCAGATCACCGGGCTGTTCCTGCATCACTGAAAAGTCGATGCTGCGGCCATCGATACGTGGAGGCGTACCTGTTTTTAACCGGCCCTGCGGCAACTTCATTTCTTGCAGGCGCATGCCCAAACCAATTGAAGGAGGATCCCCTGCCCGGCCCGCGGAGTAGTTTTGCAAACCCACATGGATTTTGCCATTCAAGAAAGTGCCTGCGGTTAACACCACGGCTTTGGCCTTGAACTTCAAACCCACTTGCGTAACGGCGCCACACACACGATCGCCATCCAACAACAGATCTTCTACAGACTGTTGAAAAATGCTCAAGTTGTGCTGATTTTCCAAACGTGTGCGAATGGCTTGGCGATACAACACACGGTCTGCTTGCGCGCGAGTTGCCCGAACAGCTGGACCTTTGGAGCCATTTAAAATACGGAACTGAATGCCGGCCTCATCAGTGGCAATGGCCATTGCACCACCCAATGCATCCACCTCTTTAACCAGGTGACCTTTACCAATACCACCAATCGACGGATTGCATGACATTTGCCCAAGTGTTTCGATGTTGTGGGTCAGCAGCAGGGTTTTGCTTCCGGCGCGCGCGGCGGCAAGCGCAGCTTCGGTACCTGCATGGCCACCACCCACAACAATCACATCAAACTCTTCGGGATAAAACATTCTTCACTCCTGGCACTTGGTGCCGGAATCCAGCGTGGGATTCAAAATTCAAATGCCGAAAGCAAACGCGTTCGATTCGGCGACAATGGCGCAATTATATGCCTCGGCATGATTTTGCCCAAGCGAACATGTTTCACGTGGAACAGAAAACAGACAACTACGAGGCGACGCATCCCGTTGCCCAGCATGCTCAGGGGTGTACCCGTTTGTTCGCTTGTTGGCCCACTCAGGCGCATACCCTCTTTCGCCAGAAAACCCGACAACCCCCTTGTTGTTGATTACCCGCCCTAAGCGCACCCGCTAAACAGCGGGCGGGCTGCGCTTTCGGCCTTGCCGAACGGACGGTGAACTCAACATCAAGGGCAGGTTTTCTTGATCGGCGCCACGAGGGTATTGCGACCTAAGCGCGCTAGCATCGATGCATGCGGCAGCAACGGCAACTGCGTTGGCGTTAGCACGGGTGAGGCTTGGGTGCTGCGCCGCCTTGCCGACTTTGCGAGGCTTCCCGGCGGCTTCGCAGCGCGGGGCGACCTGCAAGGTCGATGCGAAGACGCTTATGCGTTTCGCATGCCCCAAGCCAGAAGCATCAAGCCGGATCAGAAGACTTGCTTAGGCAAGGCGGCCAGCACCCTAGCCTAGCCTAGCCAACGCCAAAAAGCCGACCATGCCTGTCATGTTCCACGTGGAACAATCACACCATCCATGCTTTCACATACGGCCAGTAACTGTCGTAACTGGTACGCAGTATCAGCAAGAACACGACGGCCAAGAGAATTTTGCGCACAAAACCTGCACCTTTACGAATGGCCAAACTTGCCCCAACTCTTGCGCCGGCCAGATTAAACACCGCCATGAGCAAACCAAGCGACACAATGACGTGCCCTGCAGGTGCAAACCACGCCAGCGAAGCGAGATTACAGGCAATGTTCACCATCTTTGCGCCCGCGGTAGCCGCCAGAAAATCAAAACCAAAGAAAACAACAAACGCCACCATCAGAAACGAACCCGTGCCGGGCCCGAAGAATCCATCATAAAAACCAATCGCCAAACCCACACAGGAACCAAAGAATCGTTCGCGATTCTTATCCAACTTGGGCGCGTGCACGCTGCCAAGGTCTTTACGTAGAAACGTATAAATAGCCACGGCAATCAGGAGCAACGGCAGCATCAAACGCAATACTTCTGTGGAAATTTGGGTGACGATGTAGGCACCGCAATAGGCACCAATCAAAGCCATGACCGTGGCAGGCAACACTGCATTCCAGGGCACTTGAATGGCCTTGGCATACTTGTAAGCTGCAAATGTGGTGCCCACCACACTAGAAATCTTATTGGTACCCAGCAAGATGGCATGCCCCTGACCTGGCATCAAACCAAACAAGGCGGGGATTTGAATTAACCCACCTCCGCCAACCATCGCGTCGATCAAACCTGCACCAAATGCTGCCACACACAAGGCCACCAGTACCCACAGCTCAATGTTTTCAAACATGAAGAATATCCGCAGAAAAGAAAACGGGCGCCTTGTGGGCGCCCGCCATAGGACTAATTCCGGAGTATCAGAATAAAGTCAAAACGTTCAAGCCAAATCAGGCCGCCAAGCGACTGGCGATTTGCGCTTTGGTCTCTTCCAGCTGTGCTGGCAAATTGTGCTTCAATTTCTCAAACAACTCGGCATGCAGGTCGAGTTCTTCAAGCCATGCGGCCTTGTCGATTGCCGTGATGGAATCAAACTGCTCTTTGCTGAACTCCAAACCATCCCAAGAAATATCGTCGTAGCTGGGTGAAGTGCCAAATACGTGATCCACGCCTTTGCCCTTGCCTTCCACGCGTTCCAAGGCCCACGCCAGAACACGCATGTTTTCGCCGAAACCTGGCCAGATAAACTTGCCTTCTGCATCAGTGCGGAACCAGTTTACGCAGAAAATACTGGGCAACTTGGCACCAGACGACTCAAGCTTCTTGCCCAAATCAAGCCAGTGCTGGAAGTAGTCAGACATGTTGTAACCACAGAATGGCAACATGGCAAACGGGTCGCGACGAACCACGCCTTGCTGGCCAAAAGCTGCAGCAGTGGTTTCTGAACCCATGGTTGCCGCCATGTAAACGCCTTCAACCCAGTTGCGCGCTTCAGTAACCAAAGGCACTGTAGTTGAACGGCGACCACCAAAAATGAATGCGTCGATTTCAACACCAGCTGGATTGTCCCAGTTGTTATCGATCACAGGGTTCTGCTCAGCAGCCACGGTGAAACGGGCATTCGGGTGCGAGGCCTTGCGACCACAATCAGGTGTCCAGTCCTGGCCGGTCCAGTCAACCAGGTGCGCAGGCGCTTCCTTGGTCAAACCTTCCCACCACACATCACCATCATCTGTCAGGGCTACGTTGGTGAAAATTACGTTGGCATTCAACGAAGCCATACAGTTTGAGTTGGTCTTGGTGTTGGTACCTGGGGCTACGCCGAAGTAACCCGCTTCAGGGTTAATCGCGCGCAACTTGCCGTTGGCGTCCGGCTTGATCCAGGCAATGTCGTCACCAATTGTTGTGACCTTCCAGCCCTGCATGGATGCGGGCGGAATCAACATGGCAAAGTTGGTTTTACCGCAGGCAGACGGGAAAGCCGCAGCCACATGGTACTTCTTGCCCTCGGGGTTGGTAACACCCAGAATCAGCATGTGCTCGGCCAACCAGCCTTGATCGCGACCCATGGTTGAGGCGATGCGCAAGGCCAGGCACTTTTTGCCCAACAATGCATTGCCGCCGTAGCCGGAGCCATAAGACCAGATTTCGCGGGTTTCTGGATAGTGAACAATGTACTTGGTGCTTGGGTTGCAAGGCCATGCAACGTCTTTCTGGCCAGCTTCCAAAGGTGCGCCCACGGTGTGTACGCAAGGCACGAACTCACCACTCTCGCCCAGCACGTCGTAAACGGCTTTGCCCATGCGCGTCATCATGCGCATGTTGACAACCACATAGGCCGAGTCGGACAACTCAACACCAATGTGTGCAATTGGGCTACCCAAAGGGCCCATTGAAAATGGCACCACATAAAGGGTGCGACCGCGCATGGAACCTTTGAACAAACCGTTCAGGGTGGCGCGCATTTTGGCGGGGTCTTCCCAGTTGTTGGTGGGGCCCGCATCTTCTTTCTTTTCAGAGCAGATGTAAGTGCGGTCTTCCACGCGGGCCACGTCTGAGGGATCAGACCAAGCCAGGTAAGAATTGGGGCGCTTTTCAGGGTTGAGTTTACGCAGTGTTCCTGCCTCAACCATTTCTGCGCAAAGGCGTTCGTACTCTTCTTGTGAACCATCGCACCACACAATATTCTTGGGCTCGGTAAGGGCTGCAATTTCTTGCACCCAAGCCACAAGTTTCTTGTGCTTGACATACGATGGCACGGTCTGGCTGACCATAGACAGCACTGCACTCATGCTAAAACCTCCAGATAGACAAATGTAATTCTTTTGTGCGGGGGCTTTGGCGCTGCTCTACAGTGTGACCGGAACATGACACCAAGCACACGGGCGATCAGTATGTCGCTTATCCGCAAACTTAGCCCTCGAGTTTAACATGTTGTAAGCAAACGGAAATAAGTTTTTCCTATAGGCATTATCACCTAATCGCATACGGTGTTTGCTTTCCGACACAGGCCATGTAAAGTGGCGAAACTGAACGAATACGGGAGCCTCATGAAGCTGATTGCAATTTGCACGGGACTGGTCGCCCCATTGGTCTATCGAACGGCATCCGGTGACATCAAAACCGAGGCAAGCGGGATCAAAAAACAGGCTGTAAGCACTGAACAAAACCCGATCCCCATCGAATTGAAAAAGCTGGGTCTGGAAGGCGATGAGCAATGCAATTTGTCAGTGCATGGTGGATTGGACAAGGCCGTGTACATGATGCCGGCTGAGCACTATGAATTCTGGAAAGCGCGCCGCCAGGAAAAGAACCTGGACACCGATTTACCCTGGGGATTCTTGGGTGAAAACCTGGTAATAGAAGGTCTGGATGAAACCCAGGTACGGATAGGTGATGAGTTTGAGTTGGGCGAAGTACGGCTTCGGGTAACCGATCCGCGCGAACCATGCCACAAATTTGCCATTCGCATGGGTTACAGCGCAGCCCCAAAACAAATGATTCAACAAGGCAACTGCGGCTGGTATTTGCGCGTTGTGCAAGCAGGGCAGTTGAATGCAGGCGTGGAGTTAAAACACTTTGCCAACCCGCAGGGCAAAACTGTACTTGAGTCCTTTCGTTTTAAAACCCGCAAAGGACAAATGGACCTGCTTTAGTGGCGCCTAGTCGATTGGCTGCTTTTTCCAAGCCCTGATTTGTGCCTTGGCTGAAGGCGACACCAAACGCCCCAATCGATCAATCCACACTGGGTTAGGGTCGTAACCATAGTGGGTCACAGCCAGCGCCAGTGCCTCTTCATCCCAGCCGTCATCGCAGTACAAATCGAACAAAGCTTCGGCCAGTACCGGGCTTCTTGGAAGGGCGCGCAGCCATTGCTCGGCCTGCACAATCGCATCGCGTGAACGGCCCGAATCACGCAACATACGAACTGCAACTACGGCCTCAAAATCATCAACAGCCGACTTTCGCAGCAACTCAGCCAACAGGCGCTTTTCACCAAGATATTCAAGAAGTGCGCGAACACGCAACCTTCTCCACCGTTTGTCGAAAGAACGCCAACTCACATTGCTGGTGGGCTGCATTTCGTTCATTTCATTGATTTCAAGCTCAAGCAAACCTAGAACGGTGTGACGATCACACAAGGCAATCTGTTTCCACCACCAGGACGGATCGACCAAGCCAGCCTGATCCAGCATGGCCACCGGATACACCAAGTACGCGCGCTCAATTGGGTTTTCAATCCGCGCCGAAACAATGCTCAGCCAATCGCGCGTGAATTCGCGCACAGCTTTGAGCAACAAGCCATGCTTGTCGTCAGCACCTTCGCAAATGGCCAGCAATTTTTGTAGTCCGTGCGCGCCCAACTCCACCAACAAATTGGGGTCTTGCTGGCGCTGCAGTTCCGATTGCAACCATCCATCAAGGACTTGTGTGCGTATCGCAATTCGCTCGCACGATTGGGCGGAAGGGCAACGGGCCTGCCCAACATAGCGATTAATCAGTTGTTTGAGTTTGCGCAG
Organism: Limnobacter sp. UBA3528; assembly: GCF_002377005.1. Classification (NCBI taxonomy): domain Bacteria; kingdom Pseudomonadati; phylum Pseudomonadota; class Betaproteobacteria; order Burkholderiales; family Burkholderiaceae; genus Limnobacter; species Limnobacter sp. UBA3528. The sequence goes on from NZ_DFOZ01000054.1 coordinate 33,542, forward strand.
TCTGGACTTTGACTCGGCCTCATCAGTGGCGTCAAGAAGCTCACAACTACTTTCCAAAAACTGGAACGCACGGTGAAGGTCGGGCAGATGCTGCGAGGCACGCCCGAACCACAGCATCCAGTCCCGCCCACTACGCGCGGCCAGTGGGGAGTTGTGCTGTTCTTTTAGCATTCCAGACCTCCCGATTGAAACTGGTGTCGAGTCACTCGGTGAACAAACTCAGTCAGCGAACTTTGTAATGCCCTGGCGCATAGGCTTTGGTGCGAACAAAGCCACGCAACTTCAGGTGTTTGGTTTTTCGGCCAGTGACACGTTCACGCCACATTTTGAAACTACTGGCTTTCATGCTGGCGCGCATCAGCTCAATGGTTTGAGATTCATTCAAACCAAACTGAAGTTCGATGGCTTCAAATGGCGTTCGATCTTCCCAGGCCATTTCTACGATGCGGGAAATATCTTCTTCGGACAACTTAAACTGCAAAGGCTTGGACATCTGATCTCACTGACCGCTAAACTGGAGAAAATTTAACAATTAGTATATGACAGAAGGGGCTACTAAGTGAAAAGAGCATTGCTCAGCTTGATCGTGTTGATCACATTGGTGATCGTTGTCTTCTTTGGCTTGGGCCTGTACTCAGAAACCGGTGCGCCCCCCGGACTGGCCAATGGCCAGTTGGCCCCCTGCCCCAACAAACCCAACTGTGTAAGCAGCGAGAGCTCTCCTTCCGACGACCACGCCATCGCCGCTTTGCAGATCACGCCAGGCATGGGGGAGGAACCCCTGTTGAAAGTGAAAGAAGTCATCGAACTCTTGGGTGGCGATGTCAATTTTTCCAACGATCAATACATGGCCAGTACTTTCACGAGCGACCTTTTTGGCTTTGTCGATGATGTGGAGTTTCGCGTTGATCAAGGCAGCGGCCTGCTTCATGTTCGCTCTGCCTCGCGAGTTGGATACAGCGACCTGGACGCGAACCGCAAACGTGTAGAGCAAATGCGGGTGCTTTTAAGCACAAACTAGGGTAATTACTCACGAAACTTTCCTATTTTTTATTGGGTAGTTCAAAAGTGTGGTCCCTCGTACGGGTGACAAAGTGTAAAGTGAGTACCGAGAGGAAAAAGGGACGGAGACACTTCCACAATGAGCAGTCCAAAGGAAATCAACGAGGCGGTCAGGCTCACTGAGCTGTACCAACTCGATATTCTGGACACGGAAAAAGAAGAGTACTTTGAAGCGTTAGTGGACCTGGGCTTATCCGCGTTCAATTGCGCATTCTGCTTCATTGCGTTTGTTGATTCTGATCGACTTTGGTTCAAAGCCAAACGTGGATTCGAGGTACGGGAAGTCCCGCGCGATCTTTCCATTTGTTCTCACACCATTCAACACGATCAACCGCATGTGATCAACGACTGCCTTGAACACCCTGTGTTCAAGACCAACCCGCTGGTGCTTGGCAGCCCCTGGATTCGCGCCTACTTGGGTATCCCCATTCGCTCTGTGAACGGCAACAACATTGGCACATTCTGCCTGCTCGACAACACTGCGCGAACCTGGACCAAATCTGAAGTGACCGTTGCAATTGCCTTGGCCAAACTGGTTGAACACAGTCTTGTTGAACGTGCTCTGAAAGCCAAAGAATCAAACGAATTGAATTTCAAACAACAACAACACAACTACAACAATCAGGGTTTGGGTAGCTGGAAGAACACCGATCATGGCGGACTGATTGAATTGTCGCCCTCCATGGAGAAATGGTTGAATCTCTCACAAACCCGTGTGGTACAGGCCAACTGGTTCAACAGTTTACCGATCGATGAAGATCGTGAAATGGTCGAAAAGGCACGACTTGAACGCGATGGAAATGCCTTTGTGTACCGAGTCCGTTTGCCCAGTGGCGACATTGTGCGTTTTGAAGAACAGGTCTATGACAGCGGCAACGCAGGTGATACCCGCTTGTTTGGTTTGGTAAAAAAAATCAGCGAACCTGCTTTGGAAAATCTTCACAAAGAGGCCCCAAGCGACCCCGACGGCTTGCCACGCATGGAACCCGCTCAGGACCTGAAAAAGTTTCCCAAGTCTTTCTTGAGGGAGACAGTAAAAGGCAGGCTTGCCCTGGATCATCAAGGATTGATCACCGGCCTGGCCAACGCGGGTGACGAAGAATTCACAAAGAACAAACACAAAGAAAGTTTTATTGATTTGCTTTACGGTGAAGATCAGGAAACATTCTCGAAAATCCTAAATCAATGCCTGAAAAACAACTCACCTTCTGAGGTGTGGGCACGCCTGAACTTTCAAGATGAGAACAGTACCTGGCTGCGCATGGAGCTTTGCCCAAAAAAAGGATTCACTGCATTCAAGAAACCATCGGTGATCGCCAATTTCACGGCAATGATCAACAAGTCATCTTCCGTTCAAAAATCAATATTTGATGAAAGTCTTTTGAATTTGACCGGAACCCTGGCCAAAGTGGGTGGCTGGTATTATCACCTTGAAAGTGGATCGCTAAAAACCACTGAAATACTCCGCGAAGTACTGGGCTCCAGCAAAGACTCCCTCAATTCAATTTTCCATCTCAGCTCGATTCTCTCCAGATTGTCTGGTCGCAATATCGCGGTACTTTTTATTGAGTGCATCAACAACCGCAAACCGGCCAGTCTTGAATTTGAGGCACTTGGGCAACATGAAAAAAAGAAATGGTTTCGCATGATGATTCGCCCCTCCATCAGTGATGAGGGCGTACCCATGGGCCTTTATGGCTCGATTGTTGATATTTCCGAAACACGCCGGGTCGAGCAGGCACTGGAAAAGAACCTGCTGACCTACAACCTGATTGTCGACAACCTCACCGATGGCCTGGTTGAAATTGACTCCAGCCTGAATGTGAGCTTTGTAAACCGGAATGCAAAAACCTTGCTGCAAAAAGACAAAGAGCTGTTTGTCCACGCAATGCCCTTGAATGAACTGATTCCTGACCTCGACAAAACCCAATTTGCCGCTTTGCTGGAAACCGTAAATCAGGTGGGTTTCTCAAAATCGGTAGAACAGTTTGTAGGATTCATCAAACGCTGGATTTCACTGCGTGTGTTCAAATCGGGTACTGGCTATACCATCCTGATCAAAGACATCACCAAACGTAAAAATCAAAGCAGCGATTTGTACATGCTGAACTCGGCGATTGAACAAATCCGGGAAGTCATCATGGTGACCAACGACATTCGCAACACCAAAGATCCTTTTGGCTTGTTGTATGTGAACTCTGCTTTCGAAACATTTGTCGGCCAGGGTCGAGACAAATGGCTTGGGCGCAACCCATACCACCTGATCCATGGCCGTATTCCGACCAGACACTATCGCCAGTTACTCGTCGGTTTTCTAAGCCACCAGAAAATTCTGGTGAAAACCGAATACGAGATTAACGCGGAGAACAAAGTGCCTTGCGACATTTTGATCTCACCGTTTTTGGACACTGCACGCAACGCGCCGTGTTTTCTGATTGTATTCCGGGTATTTGAAAACTGATCTGAACTCAAACTCAAGCCAGCGTGGCCCCAAGACTTGAGTGTTGAGTGCGTGGTGCAAACACCATGGCATGAATGGTCTTGACCAGGTTGGTCATGGTTTCTGCGGTGTCTTTGCGCAAAAACCGGGCCTGCTGCATGGCGTCCGATCGATGCTCGGCAAGGCTTTCAGCAAGCTCCAGACTTTCAAGATTACAAGACATGTAAGACACTGGCACTGCGTGCACATACCTGCTGTAAAACACCAAAATGTCTTGCAAGTCGTCGTGTGCATTGTCAGGAAAGTGAAGATCGGACAGCACGGCTGCAGGCAAAGGCCGCAAGCCGCGTTCCGCTTGATCCAAGGCGGCACGAATGTCACCAAAGCGCTCGAACACAGTCAGCGAAATGGACAGGTAAGTCACCTTGGCAATTTCTTCAATGGCCTCTTCCACCACAAGCCGGTAGAACGGTGAATCTTCAGCGACCCAGACTTCCAATGGTTTTGATTCTGACTCACTCACTACATTCACCTGGCCAAACGGCATTTAGACTCAATAACGTTAGGTTAGTGGATAGCCGGGATGCCGCTATCAACACAAAGAGACCCCCCCCTATTTGAGGGAGAAATCAATTCGTACTCGCACGCTTCAAATGAAGCCATCCTCCAAATGAAGGGGCATCGCTTCGAGGGTTCACACGTAACATGATTTGAACATATCGGTAATACCGGTTTTTATTTTTGGCAAACAAATTGGGAGGTTGCCGAATGAACCCCAACGCTGTACTTTTAATTGAAGATCATCCACTGGTGTCCATGATGCTGGCCGACATGCTGACTGAGCATGCCCCAGACCTGAGTGTGCTCAAAGTGCCCACCATTCAGGCCAGCGAGCATCATATTCATGAGAATCCGCGCCTTGTCATCTTTGATCTGAACTTGCCCGACTGCGAAGGGGTGAATTCTGCCCAGCGTGTACGCGACCTGTTTCCGTTCTCACAACTGCTGGCATTTACTGGAACCACGCACGACGACATCCTTCTGGAACTGGCCGAGATGGAAATTCCTTGTGTGCGCAAATCCGCTGACTACCATGAACTGCTGGATGCGGTCATGAAGGGGCTGATGGCCACCGGCGTAAGCTGCCAGGAGGGAATGAGTGCGGACAAGATGAAGTCAAAGAACGAGTTTCAGTCCAACATCATCGCACCAGGCTCGAAAAAACCACTCACGTGGCGGCAGGTCGAAATCATGCGTCGCATTGCTGTGGGCATGACCGCGAAGGAAGCAGCCCGTGACATGAACTTGAGTCCAGAGACTGTTCGAGCCCACATGCGTGAAGTACTTGTTAGACTAGGCGCTCAAAACCGAGCCCATGCAGTGTCTATTTTCACCAAGGCAGAACGACAATCGCGGTTACTTGAAGAAGCGCAAAGTCACTGAGCCAGGGCCGAACAATTCCAATAACAAGGCTGGCCCATGAAACTGACCCTGCTGATTCGAATATTTGGTTTACTCATTCTGGTGTTCTCGGTATTCGGCATCGGTGTGAAGAGTATTTCGATTCACCAGCAAACAGTTCAGGAAGATTATTATCAGGCTTGGGCTTCCGACGAAGCCATTTTGACTCGTACACTTGCCGAGTTCGAAGCCATGCGAAAACTGGTGTTGCTGTACGCAGCCAGTCGCAACCCCGAGTACATCAACCATTACCTTGACATTGTGGGTCTGCACAACGGCAGCCGCATTTACACCACCGAAGTGGAAGCAGACTACTGGGTCGATGTCATCACTGGACAGAATAAAGATTCTGCCGTGTCGTGGGGCATTGGGCAAAACCTCAGTGAGAGGCTTTATTCACTGCGATTTATCGCGGAGAACGAGCCTGCCATTGAGCGAATACTCGACCTGCGACATCAACTTGAGAAAAATGAACTGAGCGCCTTTGCCAGTGGCATTACCCGTTTCGTTGACAAACAGGAAGGCCAATACCTGTCACCACCCGAAGTCAAAGAAACATTCGGTGTGTTGTTTGATCGCGAACACATTGAGCTGACCAACGCCTTGTCCGCGGAACTGTCCTCCTTCATTGCACGTGAAAAAAGCCGCTACCTGGGTTTAATTGATGCTTCCCGCAAAGAACTGACTTACAGCGTTTATCTGGACGTGGTGTTCACCTTGCTGTTCCTCCTGGGCTTGTTCGTAGGCTTGGTATCCATCAAGAAAAAAGTAATCGATCCGATCAATTCGCTGTACAACGCCAGTGAAGAAATCATGAAGGGCGATTACACCGTACGTGTCAATAACCGCACTGGTTCGCACGAAATCAACTTGCTGATTCGCGCATTCAACCGAATGATTCGTTCATTCCAGCGGGATTTGGAAAAAAGCGAACGCGTGAAACAAGCACTTGAAGAAGTCAGCCTGGCCAACGTCGAAAAAGAACGGGCCAAGAATGAATCAAGAATCAAGAGCTCATTCCTGGCCAATATGAGCCACGAAATTCGCACGCCCATGAATGCCATTCTCGGCATGACTGCGCTGACACTGAAGACTGATTTGAACGAGAAGCAAAAAGACTACCTCACGAAAATCCAATTGTCGGGCGACAACTTGCTTCACTTGCTCAACAGCATTCTGGACTTGTCGAAAATTGAATCGGACATGTTCAAGCTTGAACAGCGTCCTTTCCGCCTTGATGATGTGCTGGAAGAAGTATTTGGCACCTTGGGTAATTCTGCGCTGGATAAAAACATTCGCCTGCTGTACACCCTGCAAGGCAAAGGTTTGCAGTCCACCCTGAACAGGCTGGTCGGCGACTCTTTGCGCGTGGGACAAATTCTAAAAAACCTGATCGGCAATGCCATCAAGTTCACCAGCGAAGGACATATCAACCTCACCGTCAAGGTGCTCAAGCAACTCGATGATCAAGTGACCTTGCAATTCAGTGTCAGTGACACTGGCATTGGCATGAGCAAAGACCAGCTGCAACGGGTATTCGACAAATTCACCCAGGCTGACTCAAGCACCACGCGCATGTTTGGAGGCAGCGGCCTGGGCCTCAGTATTGCCAAGGAGCTAGTGCATCTCATGGAAGGTGATATCCATGCCCACTCCACACCCGGGCGCGGATCGGTGTTTTACTTCACCCTGAACCTGAAAACCCAGGAAGCGGAAGCGCCCGCGCGCAATCCGAATTTGCTGCATGGCCCGGACATTAAACGCGCCTACATTTGCTCGCTGGACCAAAAGCTGCATCGTTCAATCTCCAGCATTCTTGACCAGTTCTATGTACCTCTGGCCGCGTTGTCGGCAGAAGAACTTGTCACAGACCAACGTCCGTTTGAAGCCAAAGACATTGTGTTCATCGACAGTGACATTGCCGCGACGTCGCCCGAACTGTTGTCTTTGCTCAAAGCAAATCATCTGAACCAAAACAACAATCTGGTTTGGCTTTCCAACCGCAACGCTACCGAACTGCAACGAATTCATGGGGCAGATCCCAACAACCGCGTGTTGACCACACCCATATTGCCGGTTCATCTGATGAAACTGGCCGAGCGTCAAGTACAGCAGTCCACACCTGCCTCAATCACGAAAACGACCGCTCCGAACAAGGCGGTCCAATCCAGCGAAACACCGGTAAGTGATGCAACGCAGGCGCGTTCAGCCAAACTGTTGATCGTGGAAGATCACCCTTTGAACATGGAATTACTGCTTGATTTTCTGAGCCCGAAAAATTACCAGATTCGCTGTGCCAAAGACGGTCGCGAAGCAATTCAAATACTGAAGAACACACCGGAGCCCTTTGACCTGATGATCTCGGATCTGGAGATGCCGTTCGTAGATGGCTACCAGTTGGCCACCTGGGTTCGGGAAAATGCCGTCCATTGCGTCACACCGATCATGGCCTTGACAGCGCATGCCTTTGAACAAACCCGTGTGCGCTGCGAAGAACATGGCATTAATGATGTGCTCACCAAACCATTTCACGAGAAAAACCTGTTCGATGCCATCAAGCGCTGCCTGCGCAACAAGGAAGGTGTGTTGACCGGGTTTGAAACCCGACTTGAAGCGCCTCGCTTGCCTTTGTCAGAGCACGCCGCCACGGCCACAGAACCCGCAACAAGCCCACGCCACTCTGCGATTTTCAAGGTCGACAGCTTCGAACCCGAACGAATGGCCAAGTACTTGGGCAAGTTTTTACAAACCAGTGAAAACCTGATTGAACGCCTGGAGGATTGCGCAAAAGCCAATGACATCCAGACCTTCAAGCGAGAAATTCATTCTTTGGCCGGTGTACTGGGCATGTTGGGCACAGAGAGTGTGAAACAACAGTTCTCAAGAATGGACAAATCACTGGAAGACCCGACAGCACAAACCACGGTGATGACTGAAATCAAGGATGTGTGGCCCACCATCGTGGATGAGGCCGAGAAAATTCTGGTGTTGATTAATCGTTTCGGAAAACATTGAGCGAAGCCGTGCGCAACTAATTGTTTTAGTACACGGCATGTTTTACACTGAGTTCACAAGATTTAACAAAATAAAAAGTTCCTAGTATTTGTAGTGTCAAGAACTTAACCAAAGTAGTCAAAGTATTTTCAAGGGTTTGACGTGAAACATTTTTTGCATTCAATGATTACCAGCCTCGCGTTGTTGACGATGGTCGGAGCCCCCGGCGTGGTTCAAGCCGAAGTGGTATTGGTGGGCTCCAGCAGCATTCACTTCAATGAAATTTCGAAAACAAAACTGCGCGATCTGTACACCGGTCAAAGCCAAGCGGTAGGCGATACCGCCGTGTTGGTGATTGATCGGGATGACGCATTTGGCGAACGCAGTCGGTTTATTTCAGGCACCCTGGGTTTCACCACTGAAGAATTTCGCACCGTTCAGCGACTTCTGGAATGCATTGGCATCAGCAAAGCACCCACCGTGGCGCGCGACAGCCAGCACATGGTCGACCTTCTGGCCAACAATCCAAACGCTCTGGGCTACCTCACCCGAAAAGAGTTGCAAGGCAGTACAGCAAGGTCTAAATTAAAATTCATCAAGGTACTGGCCGAATAAACGGTCTAGAAAACAAATCATGGAAAAGCCCAGCCTAAAGTTTGAATGCAAAGGGCCTTTTGCGCGCCTGGGCCTTTTATTCGTGGCCTTGTTTCTCGCAAGCGCCAACGCCTATGCCTTTTGCGCAGGCACCTTGATCAAAGAGATCAAATCGATCGCTGCCAAACCCGAAATAATCGAGGCTGTCAAAGCGTCCAACGCACGCCAGCTTTCCAAAGAACAAGTCCTGGAACTGGACGAGAAGTGGGTCAAACTAAAAGGCCGACTGCCTGAAGCCGATCAAATCAAGAATTCGAAAGCGTCCGCTGTGTTGGCCACAGAAATGAAAATGCAAAGTTATTTCAAGGAAGCTATTTTGACCGGCAACCAGGGTGAAACAGTTGCCATGAACATTGTGACCACCGATTACTGGCAAGGCGACGAAGAAAAATTCACAGCCATTTTCGACACCAACTTGCCCTCGAGAAAACCCGACTCACACATTTCCCGAGCCCGCTGGGACGACAGCACCAAAGCCATGATTGCCCAGGTGAGCGTACCGGTGTATGACGGAGATTACATGATAGGCACATTGACAGTGGGCGTGGACCTTAAGCGAGTGCCCCACCCCAACCACTAAAGCAAATTAATCGTTCAGCTTCATTTTCACGCTGCGCTCGGCCTTCAGAAACACATTCACCGCTTGGGCCTTGTTCGATACTTCCAAGCGTTTGAAAATTTCCCGAATGTGGCCACGCACAGTTTCAGGACTCAGCCCAATTCGTTGAGCCACCATTTTTGCCGACAAACCTTCGGCTGTCATTCGCATGATTTCGACTTGGCGCCAGGTCAAAGGTTTTGCACCGGGATACGCCACAATATTGGATTGATGTTCATTGGCCGGCACACTGTCTGCAGAGCTGCCATTCAAAATACCGGACTTAAAAAGTACAGACTCGATTTCATGAGCCAAGGCCGATTGGCTGCAGGTCTTTTCCACCACCGAGTAACCTGACTGCGCGGCACGTGCTTCAATGGCCTCGCTTACAAAGCCGGTATAAATCAAGCCGCACACTTTGGGAAACATGGAATCAAGCCAGTCAATGGTTTCTTGGCCCTTGGAGTCTACTAAGGTCAAGTCGAAAATAATCAGATCAGGTTTTTCAAACAGATGTTCTCGGGCTTGAACCAGGCTTGTCGCCACATGGATTTGGGCGTGGGGGGCCATGTCTTTGCAGACGTCCTCAATTACCATCGAAATCAGCGGGTGATCTTCGAGCACCAATATTTTTTGATTTTTCATTGTTCGCAGGCTAAGTCAGGCACACAGGACCTTTGGGTCTCTTCTTCCACCCAAAGAGTACATGAATTCAGAGCAACAATTAAGTCCGCATTTTGCCTTTTTTTACAAAGGGTTCCGCATTTCGGGGGGGCATCAGAAACAAGCATCCTCATTTCACGGAATGGGCAGGAAAATTCAAGTCAGTAAGATGGACTTATACCGAATCCTTTGCGGAGCAAGCCATCATGACAATTGCACTGGTCCAACATCACCAACACGATTGTGAGCCACTTTATTTTCGCCAGTCCGAAGCCAGAGTCACCATGGAACTGGACAACGTTGCCCATGGCCTGAAACATTTTGCTCAACAATTGCGCAAAACCAGCTCGGCACAAGCATGCTTTGCATTGGTGGTTCAGCTTAAAACCTGGACACTGAATAAACCAACCCTGCAAACCCTGCTGGCCCAATATCTTGACGAAGTCGAACGCACCCAACAGGTCGTGCACCTCGATCCGGAAAGCCACCATGATTCCATTGAATCACTGTGCGAACAGTTGGTGTTTTTAAGTGCCGTGTTTGAACAGGAATCTGAATTGATCGATCAAATGGCTTTCGCCGATTCACAATTGGTGTTGTGCGACTAACACTTACTTGCCGATACAAAACCGGCTAAAAATCAAGCCCAGTAAATCATCGGGCAACATACGCCCGGTGATTTCGCCCAAAGCATCATGCGCCAAGCGCAACTCCTCGGCAAACAAGTCCAGAATTCGATCGTCCTGTTGCGCAAACTCATGCGCAGCAACCAAATGCTGACCACAGACCAACAATGCATCTACATGACGCTGCCGCGCCATGAAACCATGATCGGGCGTGTGAGCAATGCCCACTTTGGCCAGTATTGCGTCCTTCAGCTGCTCTAGCCCCTGCCCATTCTTTGCAGACACCGGCAAAACATCTTGCAGCAATTGTGGCGCCTCGGGCAGCAAATCAACCTTGTTTAAAACCGTAAGGGTCGGCAAATGCACTGGCAATTCAAGGTGCTGATGCAAGGCATCGTGGGGGCCCTGTGTTGCATCTTTCAGGATCAGCAACAAATCGGCTTCCTGAACTGACTTTCGCGTTCGCTCAATGCCGATTCGTTCTACCTCATCCACGGTTTCACGCAAACCTGCGGTATCAACCAGCACCAACGGTATGCCTCGAATATTCAGTTCTTGTTTGATTCGATCCCGCGTGGTGCCCGCAATGGCCGACACAATCGCAATTTCTTCGCCAGCCAAGGCGTTCAGCAAACTCGATTTGCCCACATTGGGCTCGCCCACCAACACAATTTGCAAGCCATCGCGAAATTTCACGCCTTCCTGCGCGGCATTCAGCAGCTGACCATGCGCATTCAAAATTCCGGCAAGCTGCCCCTTCGCATCGGCCTTCTCCAAAAACTCGATTTCCTCTTCGGGAAAATCGAGCGTGGCCTCAAGCAACAAACGCAAATGCACAATTCGGTCGGCCAGCTCATTGACCTGCCTTGAAAACACGCCGCTCAGCGAAGCCGCAGCGGCTTTGGCAGTGGCCATGGAACCGGCATCAATCAAATCAGCCACCGCTTCAGCCTGAGCCAAATCCAGTTTGTCGTTTAAAAACGCACGCTGTGTGAATTCACCTGCCATGGCATGCCGCAGCGGAATGTTCAGCTGCCGGGCAACGGCCAAGGCATGCGCCACAACGCCTTGTAACACCGCTTGACCCCCGTGGCCTTGAAACTCAAGAACATGCTCGCCCGTGAATGACGCCGGCGCATTGAACAACAAAGCAATGCCTTCATCGATGGCATGTTGATCAACATCTCGAAGCGTTAAAAGCGTTGCCATTCGGGGCTTGGGCAACTTGCCGCAAAAAGCCGCACAAAAGGCCTGGAAACTGGAGGAGGAAGGAAAAGAAAACCGCACCACCCCCACCCCGCCCTTGCCGGGCGCGGTGGCAATGGCAACGATAGGGTCACCGTGCTGTGGCTGGTGCAGACTCAATTTGACGCGTAATTACCCACTGTTGGGCAATGGACAAAATGTTGTTGACCACCCAGTACAACACCAAGCCAGCTGGGAAGAAAATAAACATGACTGAGAATACCAAAGGCATGATCATCATGATCTTGGCTTGAACGGGATCGGGCGGCGTTGGATTCAACCTGGTTTGGATGAACATGGTTACTGCCATGATCACCGGCAAAATGTAGAAGGGATCCGGCGCAGCCAGATCGGTCACCCAACCCAACCAGGGTGCATTGCGCATTTCCACACTGGCCAGCAACACCCAGTACAAAGCGATGAACACCGGGATCTGAATCAGAATCGGCATACAACCACCCAAGGGGTTGATTTTTTCGCGCTTGTACATTTCCATCATGGCGCGCTGAAAGCCCATTTTATCGTCGCCATATTGCTCTTTCAGCTTCTGCATGCGCGGGCCTACTTTGCGCATTTTTGCCATTGATTTATAACTGGCTGCCGACAAGGGGAAAAACACCAGCTTGATCAAAATGGTCAGCACCACAATGGCCCAACCCCAATTACCGATGTAACTGTGAATTTTTTCGAGCAACCAGTAAATGGGCTGGGCAATCACTGTAAGCCAACCGTAATCCACCACCAAATCCAAGCCAGGTGACAAGGCTTCCAACACGCTTTGATCTTGCGGACCCGTGTACAGCTTGGCTGTGTAAGTCGCAGTTTGCTCGGGCGCCAAAGTGCCCAGGCTGCTGACCAGGCCGATGGAATACAAGTTGGAGTCTACCTGGCGCGTGTAATTCTCACGGGGACCATCCTGACCGACAATTGCCGACACGAAGTAATGCTGAATCATGGCGAGCCAGCCAGAATCGGCAGTTTTTACATAGTCCGCACTGCGATCAGCGATGTCTTCAAAATCGATTTTCTGGTATTTCTTCTCGGGTGTATAAACAGCCGGACCAGTGAAGGTTGCGTACAGTGAAGAATCGCTTTCAAGCGGGTTACCGTCGCGGGTAATCTGCACATAGGCACTGGGTGACACGGGCTCAACACCTGTGTTGCGTGCGTTGATTACCAGATCGATGTCATAGCGATTCTTGAAAATGGTGTAGGTGGTTGTGTTTTCAATACCACCGCTTGTAGCTTTGAACACCAGCTTCAATTGGTCCTGACCTGGTGCAAATTCCGTAGAACCAGACACCAACTCAAACAAGGTACGGTGATTGGGCGCATCGGGTACACCCACCAAACCAGCTTGACCCACATAGGTTCGATTGGCTGTTTGTTCAAAAAGCTGTACTGGCAAGTCTGGATTCTCGGCAGCCGGGTGATTCAGTAATTTTGAAGTAATCAGCTGCGCACCCTGGCTTGAAAACTGCAATTCAAGTACATCGGTTTTAACAGTGATGGTTTGTGCAGCAGGTGCCGCTTCAGCAATGCTGGGGGCAATTGCATTTGGATCAGCAGGGACGTCACCAGCCGTGGGAGCCACAGCCTGAGGCAGGTCATTGGCTGCACTGGAACCGCCAGCTGACAAATTACCAGCCTTGGCAGCATCGCTTTTATCGCTGGTTTGAGCGCCTGTGCTCAACCCAAACAAGGTGGGTTTACCGATAGAAGCCTGATAGTTGTCCCAAAGCATGATGAGAGACAAGCTGAATATCATCAAGAGGACTAGCCTGCGCGTTTCCATTTAAATCCTTAATTACTAAGCTTAATGACTAAGAGTCGTGACTGGTGCGGTGCGCTTCAGGAACAGGGTCCAGACCGCCGGCATTCCAGGGGTTGCATCGACAAATGCGGCCAAAAGACAAAGCCGCGCCTTTCCATGCGCCATGAATTTTAACTGCTTCAAGGGCATATTCCGAGCAACTGGGGTAAAAACGGCAAGAAGGCGGGAAAAGGGGGCTCACAGCGAGCTGATAACCACGGATCAGTGCTGTGATGGCACGCGCCGTGAGAGATCGTTGAAAAGTTGTTGGAGTTCTGTCCACCACGCCGCTCGATCTGAATGACCTACTGCACACACTGGCTTGCTTAAGCGAACCAGAAATTTGCCTTGGTAGTTACCCAGTGCATCTTGGCAGGCATGACGGATTAAGCGTTTAAGCGTGTTTCGATCCACGGCCCGTTTGGCCAAGCGCTTGGGAATCAGTATTCCGAACTGCGGTGGGCTGTCTTCGAACAACGCGTGAAGCATCAATCGATCTGTTTTGGCCACTGGCCTGGTTTTTAACAGACCACCAAATGTTTCAGATCGAGTGATTTTTGTCGCATGCGACCCGGAACCCACCCTGTGCAATTCAGAATGTTCAAAGCGCCAGGTTTAAACGGACAAACGTGCACGACCTTTGGAGCGACGTGCGCGCAGCACGGCACGACCACCACGGGTGCGTGAACGTACCAAAAAGCCGTGTGTTCTTTGACGGCGAACTTTAGAAGGTTGATAAGTGCGTTTCATGGCAAGCCTCTGGCCCACATGGGCTTAAAATTTGGCGAAAAATAGTTTAAAACTGGTTTGGCCCTTGAGTTGGCATATTAGACGAAACCAATAAGGATCGAAGCCCACACCAAGGGAACCCGAAATTATAGAGGCAAATTCGGGAAAAACCTAGAAAAATCTGCAAGTTCGCTTGAAGGCGGCCAATCACTCACTCAATCCGTGGGGGTTTGGATACAATGGAGCGCTGAGTTTTAATTCCTGCAAAGCAGTTCATCCGAATAATAAGGCTGTTCATAACGTGATTGATCAATTCTGGAACCACTGTGTTGAAGCGCTTCGGAAGGAAATTCCAGCCCAACAGATCAAGCTGTGGATCGAACCACTGACTGTGGTTGAATTTGATGAAGACACCGCTAGCCTGAGCATGGCTGCTCCTAACCGCTTTAAGCTGGACTGGGTACTGAATAACTATGGCGGCCGTTTTAATGAATTGGCCACCGAGTTTTTTGGTTGCGACATGGCCATTCAATGGCAAGTGGCTACCAAACAGGCCAGCCCTTTGGTGGCCCCTCCCACGGCCGCAGCCAAAAACAACAGTGAAGCAGTAACGCAAGGAGCGCCCAAGGTTGCTGCCGTCAAGCGCGACGAAATTGCTGCCACCGTTTACGAACGCAGCCGTTTAAATCGTGACCTTTGTTTTTCCAATTTTGTCTCGGGCCGTGCCAACCAACTGGCCAGGGCTGCCGCTGAACAAGTGGCGTCCAACCCCGGCGTTAGTTACAACCCGCTTTTCTTGTATGGCGGAGTGGGCCTGGGCAAAACCCACTTGATTCACTCCATCGGCAACCGCCTCTTGGAACAAAACCCCAATACCCAGATTCGGTACATTCACGCAGAACAATACGTCAGCGATGTGGTGAAGGCCTATCAAAAGAAGGCATTTGAAGAATTCAAGCGCTCTTATTACTCGCTTGATCTGCTTTTGATCGACGATATTCAGTTTTTCGGGGGCAAAAGCCGCACGCAAGAAGAATTTTTCTATGCTTTTGAACAATTAATTGCAGCCAAGAAGCAAATTATCATCACCAGCGACACCTACCCAAAAGACATTCAGGGCATGGACGACCGGCTGATTTCCCGTTTCAACAGTGGTTTGACCGTGGCCATTGAACCGCCCGAACTCGAGATGCGAGTGGCCATTCTGCTGAAAAAAGCTGAACAGCAAAAAATAATGTTTTCGGAAGACGTGGCCTTTTTTGTGGCCAAGCACATGCGCAGCAATATCCGCGAGCTGGAAGGCGCCCTGCGACGAATCATGGCATTTGCCAGTTTTCACAACAAGCCCGTGACCATGGACCTGGTGCGTGAAGCCTTGCGCGACATGATTTCAGTGCACCATGGCCAGGTGTCCGTGGAAAGCATCCAGAAAACAGTGGCGGATTACTACAAAATCAAGGTTGCAGACATGTTTTCCAAGCGCAGGCAGGCGCAAATTGTGCTGCCGCGCCAAGTGGCCATGTACTTGGCCAAAGAGTTGACCGAGAAAAGTTATGTAGAAATTGGTGAGTTGTTTGGCGGAAGAGACCACACCACCGTGCTGCATGCAGTAAACAAGATATCGGAATTGCGAAATCAATCCTCAGAGTTGAACCATACGCTGCATGTGCTGGACCAAACCTTGAAGGGTTGATTTAGAATTGTGGATAACTGTGTAACAACCGTGCACAACAACACGAGTTATCCACAGAAAAAAAAGAACCCAGGAAATTCGAAAAAAGTTATCCACAGTATGCAGATCGAGTCCCGGAAGTTCTACACCAATTTTGAAAGAACCTAAGAAGCTCAATTCAAAGGGAAAAATAGAGTTGTCCACAGAATTGAATCAACTCTATTAACTAATCCTATAAGGAAATATTAAATGGAATTAATTCATAGCTCACGCGATGCATTGGTTCGAAAACTGCAAATCGTCAGCAACATCGTCGAACGTCGAAACACCTTGCCGGTGTTGGCCAACATTCTGTTGAAGAAACAGGGCGGCCTGCTGACACTGCTGTCTTCAGACATTGAAATGCAGATTGAAACCAGTGCTGAAGTGGGTGCAGGTGGTGAAGACACCGCAACCACTGTGGCTGCTAGAAAATTCCTGGATATTTTGAGATCGCTGCCTGAAGATTCAGATGTGATGGTGAAACTGGACGGCAAGAAGATGTCGGTGCAAGCCAAAAAAAGCCGCTTTGCACTGCAAACACTGCCTGCAGAAGATTTCCCGCTGGTGCAGGAACCCAAGGAATGGGTCACACAAATTAGTTTGCCGCAGAAAATGTTGAAGAACCTGTTGGGCATGGTTCACTTCTCCATGGCTCAACAAGACCTGCGTTATTACCTGAACGGTGTTTTGTTGGTGATTGAAAGCGCCTGTGTACGTGCTGTGGCCACCGATGGACACCGCCTGGCCTATGCAGATGCACCCGGTCAAGGTGGCACTGCCAAGCATGAAGTGATCATTCCACGTAAAACAGTGCTTGAATTGTCGCGTTTGCTGAATGATACCGATGACACTGTCACCATTGATTTGGCGAGCAACCAAGCGAAATTCACTTTTTCGGACATCACCCTGATTACCAAGCTGGTTGAGGGCAAGTTTCCCGACTACCAACGGGTTATTCCAAAAACGCACCAGCACCATGTGGTGATTGCTC
This sequence comes from Limnobacter sp. UBA3528, assembly GCF_002377005.1. Taxonomy (NCBI): domain Bacteria; kingdom Pseudomonadati; phylum Pseudomonadota; class Betaproteobacteria; order Burkholderiales; family Burkholderiaceae; genus Limnobacter; species Limnobacter sp. UBA3528. Next base: position 50,532 of record NZ_DFOZ01000054.1, read on the forward strand.
GTGATGCCTTGTTGCATTCATTGCAACGCGCTTCAATATTGACCAGTGACAAATTTCGCGGCATTCGCTGGGTACTGGGTGCCAATGGCTTAACCATTGTGGCCAACAACTCGGACCAGGAAGAAGCGCGGGATGAAATGGAAGTCGAGTACCAAGGTCCGGAGATTGATGTTGGTTTTAACGTAAACTACCTGTTGGATGTGTTGAACAACCTCAAGTCGGAAACCGTGCAGTTCACGTTGCAAGACGGAAACAGCAGTGCATTGGTGACCACCCCAGGCAAAGACGATTTCAAGTATGTCGTTATGCCCATGCGTATTTAAAACGACAATAAAACGAAAACAACAACACCCTTATGACTTCAGAAACACAGAACGGCGGTGACTTGCCAGTGCAAGGCAACAACGCAGATTACGGCGAAGGCTCAATTCAAATTCTCGAAGGCCTGGAAGCGGTTCGAAAGCGGCCGGGCATGTACATCGGTGATACTTCCGATGGTACTGGCTTGCACCACCTGGTGTTTGAAGTTGTTGACAACTCGATTGATGAGGCCTTGGCTGGTCACTGTGATGACATCGTAGTCACCATACATGCAGACAATTCAATCAGTGTGACCGACAACGGGCGGGGCATTCCGACCGGCGTAAAAATGGATGACAAGCATGAGCCCAAACGCTCTGCGTCTGAAATTGCGCTGACCGAATTGCACGCTGGCGGTAAATTCAACCAGAACAGTTACAAGGTTTCCGGTGGTTTGCACGGTGTAGGTGTGAGTTGTGTGAATGCCTTGTCGAGCTGGTTGCGTTTGATTGTTCGCCGCGAAGGCAAAGTTCACCAGCTTGAATTTGCACGTGGTTTTGTTCAAAACAGGATCATTGAGCAAGTCGACGGTGTCGATGTGTCGCCCATGAAAATTGTGGGCACCACCGACAAACGAGGCACTGAAGTTCACTTTTTGCCAGACACGCAGATTTTTCAGCAGAACAATGATTTTCACTATGAAATTTTGGCCAAGCGCCTGCGTGAACTCAGCTTTCTGAACAACGGCGTGCGCATTCGCCTGAAAGACGAGCGAACCGGCAAGGAAGACGATTTCGCGGGTAGCGGTGGTGTGATGGGTTTTGTTGAATTCATCAACGCGAACAAAAAAATTCTGCACCCGAATACGTTTTATGCAGCGGGCGAACGTCCGGCTGAAACTTACGGTGGCATTCCAGGCACAAGCATTGGTGTTGAAGTGTCGATGCAATGGAATGATGGTTTCAATGAATCGGTCCTTTGTTTTACCAACAATATTCCGCAACGCGATGGTGGTACCCACCTGACCGGCTTGCGTGCGGCCATGACGCGCGTGATTGGTAAATACATTGAAGTCAATGAAATTGCCAAGAAGCAAAAGGTTGAAGTGACAGGCGACGACATGCGAGAAGGCCTGTGTTGCGTGTTGTCGGTGAAGGTACCTGAACCCAAGTTTTCAAGCCAAACTAAAGACAAACTGGTGTCCAGCGAGGTGCGTGCACCTGTGGAAGACATTGTGGCCAAGGTGCTCGGTGAGTTTTTGGAAGAACGGCCCAACGATGCCAAACTGATTTGTTTGAAGATTGTTGAAGCGGCACGTGCCCGTGAAGCTGCGCGCAAAGCGCGCGATATGACACGCCGCAAAGGCGTACTGGACGGCGTTGGTTTGCCAGGCAAGTTGGCTGACTGTCAGGAACGTGACCCTGCAAAATGTGAAATTTACATTGTCGAGGGCGATTCTGCGGGTGGATCGGCCAAGCAAGGCCGCGATCGCAAGTTTCAGGCAATTTTGCCGTTACGCGGGAAGGTACTGAACGTAGAGAAAGCACGATTCGACAAGCTGCTGACTTCGGAGCAAATTACTACGCTGATTACAGCCTTGGGTACCAGCATTGGCAAGGACGATTTCAACCTCGCCAAACTGCGTTACCACCGCATCATCATCATGACCGACGCGGACGTGGACGGTGCGCACATTCGAACATTGTTGTTGACCCTGTTGTACCGTCAAATGCCGGAACTGGTTGAACATGGGCATGTGTACATTGCGCAGCCGCCTCTGTACAAAGTCAAGCACGGCAAAGACGAGCGCTACCTGAAAGACGATCAGGAAGAAGCGCAGTACATGTTAGGCATTGCATTGGAAAAAGCCGGGTTGATCCCCGGTGAGGGCAAAGACCCGATCAAGGGTGAGGCACTGGAAGAACTGGCTCGCCAGTTTGTAACGGTTGAAGCCGTGGTGCGTCGTTTAAGCAGAATGATTGATCCCGATGTGTTGAACGCCATTGTGGAAGGCGTTGAGCTGGATCTTGATTCTGAAGAAGCGTCCAAGGCCAGCGCAGCCCGTTTGCAAGCGGTGCTGGACCCAACCATCATGACAGTGTTCTCGCAGTTTGATGAACAAAGCGACAAGCACCGTGTGCTGATTCACCGCCGCCACCATGGCAATGTGCGTGTGACCACAATCGACCCGGATTTTGTTCACGGTGCGGACTACCCCTTGCTGGCCCATGCTGCGAAAACTTTCAAAGGCCTGATCATGGAAGGCGCTGAAATTCAGCGTGGCGAAGGCGAGAAACAAAAAGTACAAGCGGTCCAAAGCTTCCGTGAAGCGATGCACTGGTTGCGTGAACAGGCTGAAAAAGCGATTACCAAACAGCGATACAAAGGTCTGGGTGAAATGAACCCACAGCAGTTGTGGGAAACCACCATGGACCCTACCGTGCGCCGTTTGCTGCGTGTTCAAATTGAAGACGCAATTGCAGCAGACCAAATTTTCACAACATTGATGGGCGATGAAGTTGAACCCAGGCGTGCGTTCATTGAAAGCAACGCCTTGAAAGCGGGCAATATTGACGTGTAAGCACATGTGGAGCGAAGAAATAGTTGGCCATTTCTGTTAAATAGTTGGCCAAGTTTTTCCGAAGATTAGGGTATAGAGAAACGGCTAACTTCGGTTGGCCGTTTTTGTTAGAGTCAGCAAATGCTTGATTTAAGGTTATTTTTTAGTTTATTTTGAGACTCTTTAAAAAAATTGATCTTGATTTTGTCCTCAATTCCAAAAACATTAGAATTTAACAATCATACCTTGTAGACCCTAGTCAGCGGGTTTTGCTTCGAGTGCTTTTTTGACTGCCCAATTTAGTTCAGCATGAACATCGTAGTCGCTTTCTGGATCAAGACTCGGCATGTCTGGAACAGCGCCTACTCGGTGTCTCAGATCCTTAGCGATTTGAAGAGCACGAAGCCCAAGTCTTCCAAAATTTAAACTTCTAGTTTGAAAGAATTCTTCATAGTAAGGGGGGTGTGCTAAAAACTCGTTTACCCCGTCAAGGTTGGCATGAGCTTGCTTGGTTAAATGTGGCATCTCGAGTACTCGCATTAACAGGTCCTTTGGTAATAGGCGCCAGTCATATGCCGAGTAGTCAAGGATAAAGGTTGGAGTCTTGTGGCGTGATCTATATTCTTCTTGCCCATGCTGTTCTACATGTGGTTCGCCTTGATCAGAGGCAGCCAAAGCACAGCTAATAGCGAAATCATCAAGCTCTGCTGCAATACGAAGCGCGACGAAAGTCCGCTGCTGGCCATCCTTGAGTCGTTGACTAAACCAATCACGTCCAAAAGATAATCCAGTACCAAGAAGTGCTGCTCCGGCACCTATAGCTGCAGCAAGTATGGGCACGGAAGATGGAATTTCTGACGGCATTGTGTAGTTTCCTCGGAATCGTAAGGTTAAGGTTTACAAATAAGGATCTGTTACTTTAATCGTGATGCGTGTTACATCAGCCATCTCGAATGGGATACCCGTTGTTAGCCGCTTTTTTTTATCGTTCAGGTTCGGCATCTTTTACGCGATTAAGACAGTTATTGATTTAATTGTTATCGCAAGCCTATAGTGGCTAAATATTCTTGTACGGGGTGATTGTCTATGCGTATTTCGACTTACTCTATATTTTGGTTTATCGGGCTGTTATCTTTTAGCCCTGCTCATGCAAAATTTGAACTGCAAGGAACTAAAGCCGTTATCGCTCAGTTGGATCAGGGCAGCGAGGTTCAGATTGGTACGGTAAATTTTCAACTACATTCACAGGGCAAACATGAGTTTACATTGGAGTTAGATCACACCAAGTTCACCGACTTTTTCTTATCGATGCGTGAATTTAAATGCTTGGCGGGGGAAACCGAGGTGAGTTGTCACGTGCCTTATCCCTATAAAAGCCCAAATATCGTTTCAGCTGAAGACTACGCTTGGTTGGAACATCGTCTGCTGTTTATGTTTAAAAGACCGAGCGAATTTGGTGCAAAACTTTGGAATGGGATTTATTTCAAGTTCGCCATCGAGGGCGATACTTTGGTCGGTGTCCCGCAAGCTGTAGATCTCAATAAGATAGGTGCTCCGCCCGTTGATTTAAACGAGCCACCATACCCTGATCAGGATAGGCACGACACAAATATCGAACAGAGACTGGTCAAAGCTCTTGTTATTCGTTGATGAAACTCTCTGATCGTCAAGCTACTTGTAACTGAAGTTAGCCGTTTTGCTTTGAACAGTACAAAAAAACCCTTGGACTGTTTAAATAATAACAATTATTATTCGTCTTCATATTAATTAATGAGACGACTATGCAGCACTCCCCAAAACCAATCGCCCTTGCCGTGGCGCTGGCTCTAGGCAGCCTAGCCAACGCGAATGCACAAGAAAACGCCCAAACACTGCCTGATGTTGATGTGATCGACTTCCGTGGCGAACAAATGGATAGCATCAAGTACACGCGGCCTTTGCAGGAAACACCACGTATCATCACCGTGTTACCGCAGGATTTGCTCGAAGAGCAGAATGTGACTTCGTTGAATGAGGCGCTAAGAAATATCCCAGGTATCAGCCTTCAGGCCGGAGAAGGTAACCCTCCAGGCGGGGATCAGCTCAAGATTCGCGGTTTTAATGCCCGTGACGACATCAATGTCAACGGCATGCGTGACATTGGCAACTATTTCCGTGATCCGTTTTTCATTGAGCAACTGGAGGTGGTTAAAGGCCCCAATTCCGCGTTCTCTGGTCGGGGTTCAGCAGGCGGCACCATCAACTTTGTGACCAAACAACCTTTGGGAATTGACTTCAATCGAGCTGAAGTCAGCGTAGGTACAGACAGCTTCTTCCGAACCACATTGGATATGAACCGTGTTTTAGATGAAGACGAAGCTTTACGCATCAACTTGATGAAGCACAGCGCTGATCTGCCAGGCAGGAATACAGCCGAAGAAGATCGCTATGGCGTTTATGCTGCTTACACATGGGGTTTGAACAAACCGACTTCAATTACCGCAGATGTTCTGCACATCAAAACCAACGATATTCCTGACGCAGGCTTGCCTTTTGATCGCCGTAACGGTGGTACAGGACGTTTGCCCGATGGTATCAACTTCGATAATTTTTATGGTCACACCAACGACTACAAAGACATTGAAGTGAACCAGATTGGCTTGGCTGTTCAGCATGCACTGGCCAGCGGGCAAGTGATTCGCAATCAAACCCGCTTCGCACAGGTGGGCAACGACTCGATTACCTCGTCGCCCCGATTTGTTGATAACGGAACGGGCGTTGGTAACAACAACCCAGCCTCAGGCTTTGCTGTAGGTAACTTAAAGCCCAGAGATCAAGTCGACACCAGCTTCAGAAACCAGACAGATTTGTTGTTCAGTCTGAATACCGGCAGCATTCAACACGACATGGTGGCTGGCTTTGACTTTGGCTTTTATGAATACGAAAACCGCCGCCGCTTGGACACCAATGGGCCCGCCACCAGTTTGTTTAACCCAGCTGAGCGCGAATTCACCGGTACGCTAGCCTACGGTGGTATTCATCGGCTTGAAACGGAAGAAATGGGTCTGTACTTGCTGGACACCATGAAATTTAATGAGAAGTGGGAGTTGAACGCCGGTATTCGTTACGACAAAGTGAAGGCTTTTGCGAATGAGGAAGACCGTCAAAATTCGACAGCAGCAGGATTAACACCCCAGCAGGCGGAAAACCGTAGCTTCATGCGTGAAGACACCGAGACCAGCTACAGTCTTGGTCTGGTTCACAAGCTGACCCCCAATCACGCCTTGTACGCGTCTTACGGCACAGCCTTCAACATCTCCGGCAACTTCGACCGCAACCAGATTCAACTGGCTGGCGGCAGCATGAATGACCGAGTAGCGAATAGCTCCTTTGATTCGCCCACAGAGAAAATTCAAGCTTACGAGTTGGGCAGCAAGATAACAATTGGCGCGGGGCTTGATGTCAATGCTGCGGTATTCCGTACAGAAACTGACGAAGGCCGACTGCCAGCCCAGTCCGCAGGAGGCGTAACAACACCCAATGTAGAGTACTACATTGATGGTTTTGAGGTGCTTGTCGCTGGTCAGGTTACCAAAGCGTGGAAACTTTATTCGGGCTACACCTACCTAGAGTCGGAAGTAACCAGTGCGCCCACGTCGCCCTTCTCGGTTGGGCAGGAACTGGGCGGAACGCCGAAGCACTCATTCAATATTTTCACAACGTACGACATCACACCAAAAATTACACTGGGTGGTGGCTTGCAGTACGTAGATGAACAAACCAGCGGTGTGCAACCCGACACCACTGGCAACGTGAAAGTTACTATTCCAAGCTACACAGTGGTTGATTTGTACACCACCTACAAATTCACCAAGGACGTTCAGGTCCGCTTGAACTTGTACAATGTGTTTGATGAGCGATACATTTCCCAGCTGGCTGAAGGCGGCGGCCAAGGCATTCCAGGAGAAGGTCGCCAGTTGATCGCCACCCTGAGATATGACTTTTAATTAAGTAAGCAACACACGCATATGCTGGTCACTATCGACAACGTTCTTACTGCCGAGGAGCTTGCAAGCATCCACAAGATGCTTAAGCAAGCTGACTGGGCAACGGGTCAAAGCGCGGGCACACAAGCCCGCCTCGCGAAGAACAATCTTCAAATTCCGGAAGGAAGTGAAGTGTTGAGAGACCTGCGTGTGCTGGTCATGCGTGCATTAAACAAAAGCAGCCGATTGATTTCGGCTGCACTGCCTTACAAAATTCTGCCACCCAACTTTAATCGCTATGCTGGTGCCACCAACCACTATGGCCTACACACGGACAGCACTGTTCGATACTTGCCAGATGGAAGTGCATTGCGAACAGACATTTCGGCTACGCTGTTTTTATCCAGCCCCGAGGAATATGAGGGTGGTGAACTGGTCGTTGAAGACACCTACGGCATGCATACGGTGAAACTGGCGGCGGGCAGTTTGGTGGTCTACCCTTCGGGCTCAATGCACCAGGTCAACCCTGTTACACAAGGTGAACGACTGGCTTGTTACATGTTCATGCAAAGCATGGTGAAAGATCTGGAATGCCGGCGACTGTTGTTTCAAATGGACGAGTCACTTATCAAGCTGCGTGCACAGTACGGTGAGAGTCACCCCGAGTTGATTCGACTCACAGGTTTGTACAATAACCTTCTTCGCAAATGGACTGAATGCTAATTATGCATAGCCCAGGGTTTGATCAAGTTGTGTGGCTAGCAGGCCGGTTAGGCTGATGTTGACAGGAATCAAAGCCTGATAAGCTACTGATTATTCACAGTTTTCTGAGAAAAATATTTTTGGCCATTTATTTCGCAGCAACTTGGCCAACTATTTTTCTGAAACCCTTGGGGAAGTGCTTCTGGCCGTTGGGATTTTGGTCATTTATTTTTTCGCTCCACAGCACAACGCCCTTGATCAGATAATCACAATCTTCGATTAAGCTCAAACCCCACACATTCCGTTGTGGGGTTTTTTTATTCGGGACGCAAGTTTGATGGAATCCAGCAAAGCGAGGTGGATGGGCCTGTCAGTGATCGCATTGGCCTGTGTGTTGTATTCCATGGACTTGACGGTATTGAACCTGGCGATTCCCGCCATCAGTGCAGATCTTCAGCCCAGCAGCGCACAACTGCTGTGGATTGTAGATATTTACGGATTCATGGTGGCTGGTGCTTTGATCACCATGGGCACACTGGGTGACCGAATTGGTCGCAGGCGGCTGTTGATGATTGGTGCAGCTGCTTTTGGTGTGGCCTCAGTGTTGGCGGCCTTTTCAAACAGCGCAGAAATGTTGATCGTGACGCGCGCTTTACACGGTTTGGCGGGCGCAACGATTGCCCCTTCCACACTTTCTTTGATTCGAAACATGTTTGATGATCCCGCCGAGCGTATGAAGGCGATTGGCATCTGGATCAGCAGTTTCTCAATCGGTGCGGTCATGGGGCCACTGGTTGGCGGTGTACTGCTGGAATATTTCTGGTGGGGTTCGGTTTTTCTGATCAATGTACCCGTGATGATTCTGCTTCTGGTGCTTGCGCCACGTCTATTGCCTGAATACAAGGATGAATCAGCCGGCCGAATGGATATTCCCAGCGCGGCACTCTCGCTGAGTGCGGTGCTTTTGGTTATTTATGCCTTGAAACACACTGCGGAAATGGGTGTCAATATGACGGGTGCTATGTGTTTATCCATGGGCCTAGGGCTGGGTGTGTGGTTTGTGCGCAGGCAAGCCGGCTTGAAAGATCCGTTAATTGATTTAAATCTGTTCAAAGCACCTGGTTTCAAGGCTGTGTTGGGTACTTACCTGTTAAGTTGCCTGACCATGTTTGGTGTGTATGTATACATCGCTCAATACCTGCAATTGGTGTTGGGTTTAACACCATTGGTGGCGGGTGCCTGGACAGTACCTTGGGCACTGGCCTTTGTGGTGGGCACCAACATAACGCCCTGGTTGGCGAAACAATTGGGCCAAGCCCGTTTGGTGGTGTGTGGTTTGGTGGGTACGGGCATTGGTTTTGCAGGCCTGGCGTTGCTGACGGTACAAGCGGACATGATTTTGCTGGTCATTGCCACTGTGGTGCTGGCTTTGGGTTTGTCGCCGATGTTTACCTTGGGCACTGAATTGATCATCAGCAGTGCACCACCCGAAAAGGCTGGCGCTGCTTCTGCCTTGGCTGAAACAGGTGCTGAATTTGGGGGCGCCGTGGGCATTGCGGTTTTTGGCAGTATTGGTGTGGCCATTTATCGCGCCCGAATGGACACTTTGCTGAACCCAACCTGGCCAAGTGAGGTGCAGCGCGCTGCGCAAGACACACTGGGTGGTGCTGTAGCATCGGCCGCGCAATTGCCATTGGTGGAGCAAACTGGACTGTTGCAGGCTGCCAGGCATGCCTTCATGGAAGGCATGCAACTGACTTCGATAGCGGGCGCCTTGCTGATGTTGCTGGCCAGCGTTTTAGCCTACAAAAGCCTCAAACATCTGAACGCACATGGTTAATACGGCTGGTTTAATTTTTCTTCAAATTCCAGATAACACGCATTTGGGCTACGGTTTGCCCGCTTGCATCACTGACCTCGACCTCAACCGGAAAATTGATTTTTCCGGCTGTTCGAAGTGTTTGCTTCAACGGTGAAATGGCTTGAGCAACTTTGGCTTGGGCATGCACAAGACCAGATGCTGGCCGAAGCACTTCAAATTCCACTTGGGCGGCGACAGGTCGAACACTCAGAATGACAGAGGCAAAACCACCAGCCATGGCTGCGCCGGAGCATGTCTCTGCCAGGGTGAATAGTGCGCCGTCGGCAACATGGCCTGTGCTGTCGAGCAACTCGGGTTTTTGCGGCATTTCACAATGAGCAACGCCGTTGCCCATGCTGTTTAAAAGCACGCCGCAGGCTTTGGCAAAAGGTACTTTTCCACCCATTTGCATTTTGACCAAAGGCCGCATGATCAAGGTGAGTAGTGCGTTCAGCATTACAGTTCTCCTTGGATCAGCCTGAACTCAATATGAAGTTCGGCCACTGGTTCATCTGTCTCACTGTTCAAAGTGCTGACCGTGTGCGCAACTCTTTTTTCCCAATCCAGGGTGGGTGCAGTAGTGTTGACCCACACGGGTCCTTTGGCGGGTCGTTTATAAAAAATCTGGCTGGTGTAGGTAGCAACTTTCCAACCGGGGTTGTGTTGCTCAAGGGCATGCACCAGGTTTGAGTGTGCATCGGCTTGTGCCACTGTGAACAAGGCACCAGCATGCAACGTACCAATATGATTTTTCAAGAAAGAATCGAAACCCAGTCGAAGATGTTCCTCGGAGTTTTTGTTCACAGTGCCCAGTTTTGCAAACTGGAAAAAAGGATTGCTGGCCAGTGTTTGGGCCAGGCGCATGGCGTTCATTCAATGTCTCCTTTGGGTTGCGAGAAACGTGTGTGTACAGTGTTCAAAAATTTAAGCACGGTGTTGATTTCGTCTACGCTAAAACCTTCGACCAATTGTTTGTTCAGCTTGGCCAACAGGGGTTTGGCTGCAATCATCTTGTCCCTGCCTTTGTTGGTCATTCGCAGATGAGCCACGCGGGCGTCTTCGTGTGAAACCACCCGTTCAATCAGCTTGGCAACTTTCATGCGCTGTACCAGACCTGTCATGGCAGAGCTATTTAAGCCAAGTACTTCACCAAGTTCTTGCATGGAAGCTTGTGGAAATTTATCCAGTGCAAACAGCAAACTGACTTGCGCGGCGGGCACCCCAATGGCCTGTTCAACACCACTGTCCGCGTGGCGATAAAGCACTGCGCGTGCCCGGTTGAGCATGAAGAAAAGACGACGATCCATGTAGATTCCAACTATTACGTATGCGTAATATATGGAAATGAAAGAGATGAGTCAATTATTACGTGTGTGTAATAAATCGAATGAATTCAGAACCGGGGTCGTTTGCTTCGGTAAACCTGTGGGTACTCGCGGTGACTGAGAACCAGTTGCCACAGCATGCCCTTTCGGGCACGGAAGTAGGCCGCGCAGGTCATCAGGTAATACGTCCACATGCGGTGAAAGCGTTCGTCGTAATTTGCTTTGAGTGCAGGCCAGGCTTTTTCAACATTGGCATGCCAGGCCATCAAAGTTTTATCGTAATCGGAGCCAAAGTTGTGCCAGTCTTCAAGCACCAGTTTGCCGTCAATGTGCTCAGTTATTTCGCTGGGTGAAGGAATTTTTCCGTTCGGGAAAATGTATCTGTCGATCCAGGGATCGGTAGCCTCGGTTTTGTTAAAACCACCAATGGTGTGCAATAAAAACAGCCCATCGGGTTTTAACAGCCGATGTACCGCATCAAAATAGGCCGGGTAGTTTTTCAAACCCACATGTTCAAACATACCCACAGACACCACTTTGTCGAACTGCCCTTGCAGGTTGCGGTAATCAATCAATTCAATTTCTACAGGCAAACCGGTACAACGCGCACGGGCGTATTGTTGCTGCTGGGCCGACACGGTGATGCCCAGCACTTGCACATCAAAATGGCTTGCCGCATACCAGGCCAGTCCACCCCAGCCGCAACCGATGTCCAATAGTTTTTCGCCAGGCTGCAACTGCAACTTTTGGCAAATCATATCGAGTTTGTGAAGCTGGGCCTGTTCCAGATTATTGGCACTTTCCCAGTATCCGCAGGAATAAATCATCAGCGGATCAAGCATGGCTTCGAACAAATCGTTGCCTGTGTCGTAATGGTGTTCGCCCACTTGAAAGGCGCGAGTAGGTGCTTGCAGGTTGATGACCTTCTCACGCAAAGCCAACATCAACCATTGCATTTTGGTCCAGGCTTTGGTGTGTTCATCCGCGTTGTTGCCCATCAGGCGAAACATCATTTCATCGAGCCGCTCGACTGTCCACCATCCGTTCATGTAGGCCTCGCCCAGGCCTAGAGAGCCATGGCTGAGTACTGCGTTGAACAAGCGTTCATCGAGTATTTGAATGTCGTGGGGTTCGGCGCCATTGATGTGTATGCCAGCGCTGTGTAAAAGACTGGCAATGGGCTTGGGCACCCTTTGGGCATCGACTAAATCGTGGGTGTTTGTTTTCATAGGACCTGTGAAGTGGCTATGACGACAAACTGATTATTGCAGACTTGAATGGTGCTTGCCAAACCCGTTGTTGGCGTGAAAGTTCAGCGCGAAAATTGAAATGCAGGAACGCCGTTTGGAACGGTTTTGGCGATGTTGCCATTCCAGCCTTCTACACGCGCTGCGACGTGTGCAAGCCCTTGAACCAGCAACGTGGGTGCAGACAACAAGAACATCAATATACCAATGTTGGTCATGGAAAAATTCACCGGAAAATTCCCGTTGGTGCTGACGGTTGACGGGCCTCCTGTTGCGTCGGCCGCTATCGGAATGAAAGTGCCGAAGATGATCGCCAGTACAGCGCCCCCAAAGAAACGCCCAAGACTGTTGCACATGGAACGTGAGGCCGGGCTGGTGCCGACTGCGTTGTGGGCCAGAAGCGCAATGTTGTTGAATATTCGTGACAGGTTGGCGTTCGAAGCCAAGACCACATTCATGTTGAACAAACGCATGCCTTCAGCAATTTTGATGCATGCACGGGTTACGGGACCATATTGGTGAATATTTTTGGCCATGTACTCGCCTTTGAAACAGTTCTTTGAGGCTCGGTCGGGATCACTCATTTTCTTGATCTGTTCTTTTTGGTAGCTTTCGCTGGCCCATTTTCGCAAGGTGGGCGCTATTTGGGTGTTGGCCACGCGATCAAGCAAAGTTGCTGGATAAGCCAGTGTTCTAAGCACGAAATTGTGTAAGGCAGGTGCTGCAATTTCTTCGGTTTGTCGGCGCGCGTCTTTCATCGCTTTTGCGTGGGGGTTTGCAATTTCCATGTGGTCAACGGTGCTGGCCAGCGCGACGTAATGGCTTTCTTTGGTGGTTATTGCTTTGGCATAACGGTAGCGCGCCCACAGGGTTGCAGATTCAGCGCTTGGCTTTTCCACCTGCATGTATTGCCCCAAAGCATTTCTGAGCGCCTGCATGTTTTCCATGTCGCTCTTAACAGGGTCGATTGCTGCGAGAGAGGAATTTAGAATAGTGGGAATACCTTGAGCATCCACACTGCCTGGCCCGATTTTCTTCAGCACATGGTGCTTGCCCTGCATGGCTTTGGCCATGACTTGAATCAGCTCGGGTTTGTCTTTGATGGATTTGAGTTGCGACAGTATTTTTTGGAGATTCTCGCTGACGTCTTTTGACAAATCTTCTTTTTGTTTCGGATTTACTTTGTGTTTTTGAACCGCAATTTGGCTGGCCAGCCCTGCACAAAACCCCAAGAACCCCAAGGCAGAGGAAGCCACCGGGAATGCGACCAGCAAACCCAGAATACCTTGACCCAGGAAAGTGGCACTGTTGCTGGAAAGGCCACGTATTGCGGTCAACAATTCAGTAGTGGCTACACCAATAAAACCCAGCAAACCGAACATGAGAATTTTGTTTTTGGTACTTTTCTCATCAACACCACTTGTACCGGCATTACGCATCACGTTATAGGTCATACCCGTGGGTGCTGCATTCATTTCACACAAACCATGCAAACAATGGCTTAGTTTGGAGAATCGGCGAGCCCACAGGTTGCGTGAGGTGGTGCCGTTTTCCTTGCTGTAGTAGTTCGGGCTGTAGCGAATATAGTCTTCACGCATCAAGCGGCTTTGAACGCCGGTGGAATTCCACACCTCGTCGTCGTATTCCTTGTCGGTCAGATCGCGGCCCAGCACCTCCGATTTTTGCGTGGCTTGGTAGTCTTTGCGCAAAATGGCGGCTTCGGAGTATTGTTTGGATTCAAAATGCGCTTTGCCGACAACGTTAACGGCGCGCGTTGAGCCCACAAAGTCACATACTTTTTTCCAGGTGGTGCGCTGTTTGTAAGTGTCACCATGCACGTGTTTATTGCCCGATTTGCGGGCAATGTTGTTCTTGATCCCGCGGTCAAGCGCAGGCGTTATCAAGTTGGGTGAGACAGTAATTTGCAAGGCCACGACAGGTCTCCAGAACGCACGGTTCGGGTGCATTTCGATTTTTCTTTGACCTTAAACATGTCACAAACTGTGAATTTGTCCAAAAGCGGGCAAAGAGGTATCACCTGTTCTGTGTCACTTTATTCATTAAAGTTTGACAAAGCCAGGGTTTTCCCTATTTTTTGTGCACCGCAATAGCGCAGTATTTGAACTCTGGAATTTTGCCGTCGGGGTCGAGCGCTGCGTGCGTCAGTTTGTTGATCGCGGCCTCGGCATAACAAAAAGGTACAAACACGTGTCCCACTGGTGTACCTGCATCGGCTCGCGCAAACAGTTGCACTTCACCGCGACGGGATTGGAGTCGAATGGTGCCGCCCGCCTCAATGTTCAAGGCCTTTAGATCGTTGGGGTGAAGCGATGCAGTGGGTTCAACTTCAATGGCATCCAGTACGCTGGCACGGCGCGTCATGCTGCCGGTGTGCCAATGTTCCAGCTGTCGCCCGGTGATCAATACGAATGGAAATTCGGTGTCGGGTGTTTCGGCGGCTGGACGGAATTGCGCGGGCACCAGTCGGGCTTTTCCGCTGGGTGTCGGGAAGTGCTCGGTAAATACCACAGGCTGGCCAGGGTCCCCTTCATGGGCGCAGGGGTACACCACCGCATGTTCGCGTTCCAGGCGTTGCCAAGTGATGCCCTCAATGCTGTGCATGGCGTGGCGCATTTCATCAAATACTTCTTCTACACTGCGGTAGTGCCAGTCCAGTCCAAGTCCCTGTGCAATGCTTTGAATAATCCACAGGTCTTGACGTGCTTGCCCTGGCGGGTCAATGGCTTGTTGCCCAAGCTGCACCAGTCGATCGGTGTTGGTGAAGGTGCCGGTTTTTTCGGGAAAGGCGCTGGCGGGCAAAACAACATCGGCAAGGCTTGCTGTTTCTGTGAGGAAGATGTCTTGCACCACCAGAAAATCGAGCGCAGCCAAGGCTTTGCGGGCATGGTTTAAATCGGGGTCGGACATGGCGGGGTTTTCGCCCAGAATGTACATGCCTTTCACCGTGCCAGCGGTAATGGCTTGCATGGTTTCGACCACGGTCAGCCCGGGTGTGTTGGAAAGTGAGGAGTTCCAAAGGGATTCGAACCGTTGTTGCGCCTCGGGATTGCACACCTTTTGGTAGTCTGGAAACATCATCGGGATTAGCCCGGCGTCTGAGGCACCTTGCACATTGTTTTGACCGCGCAGGGGGTGCAAGCCCGTGCCAGGTCGACCAATTTGCCCGGTAATCAGCGCCAGTGAAATAAGGCAACGTGCATTGTCGGTGCCGTGGGTGTGCTGGGAAATACCCATACCCCACAAAATGATCGATGCGCTGGCGCCGGCATACAGGCGGGCCACTGCGCGCAATTCGGTGGGTGAAATGCCGCAGATAGGTGACATGGCTTCGGGCGTGCAGGCCGCTACATTCGCCTTCAGCTCGTCAAAGCCTTCTGTGCGTTGATCGATGAATTCCTGATTAATCAGGTTTTCTTTGATGATGACGTGCAGCAAGGCATTGAGCAGTGCCACGTCGCTGTCGGCTTTGAATTGCAGAAAATGGGTGGCATGCCGGGCCAGGTCTGAACGCCTGGGGTCAGCCACAATCAGTTTGGTGCCGTTTTTAACCGCGTTTTTAATCCAGGTGGCGCCCACGGGGTGATTGACGGTGGGGTTGGCGCCAATTACGAAGATCACCTCGGCCTGCTGGACATCCATCACCGGATTGGACACTGCGCCGGACCCAATACCCTCCAGCAAGGCGGCCACCGACGAGGCATGGCAAAGGCGTGTGCAGTGGTCGACATTGTTGGTACCGAAGCCTGTACGCACCAGCTTTTGAAACAGATAGGCTTCTTCATTGCTGCATTTGGCAGAACCAAAACCCGCCAGCGCGTGTGAACCGTGAGCGTGTTTGATGTGGTTTAGTTTCTTCGCAACCAACGCCAAGGCCTCGTCCCACGTGGCGGTGCGAAACGCGTGGTTCACCTCTTCAGGATTCAGCAGATTGACTGGGTTCTTGGCAACACCGTCACGGCGAATCAGTGGTTGAGTCAAGCGTTGTTCATGGTGAACGTAGTCAAAGCCATAACGCCCTTTCACACACAGGCGCCCGTGGTTGGCTGGTCCTAGTCGACCTTCAACACGCAAAATGGTGTTGTCCTTCACGTGATAAGTGAGCTGACAGCCCACACCACAATAAGGGCAAATGGAATCCACTGTTTTATCCGCGGGCTGGTGTGCCGCAGGTTTGGCCGGGCTCAGCGCACCTGTGGGGCAGGCCTGCACGCATTCGCCACAGGCCACGCAGGTGGATTGGGCCAAAGCGTCACCTTGATCAAACACAATTGCAGCGTGTTCACCGCGAAAAGCCAGGCCAATGACATCGTTAACCTGCACCTCCCGACAGGCGCGCACGCAGCGGGTGCACTGAATGCAATGGTCCATGTTCACCGCAATGGCTGGGTGGGACAGGTCAGCAGGCACGGCTGCCCGCGCTTCGAATCGGGTGCCTTCAATGCCCATTTGCTGACACCAACGGGTCAACTCGTTGTCGGTTTTTAAGGGCGTGGGGTTTGCGTGATCGGGCATGTCGGCCAGCAACAGTTCCAGCACCATTTTCTGCGCGGCGATGGCCTTGCCTGAATCGGTGTGGACCACCATGCCATGTGCGGCCTGCCTGCAACAGGATGCAGCCAAAGTGCGTTCGCCCTCCACTTCGACCACACAGGCGCGGCAGTTGCCCGCGGGTTCAAGCCCAGTTTTGTAGCAAAGGTGGGGCACATCGATGTTTTCGCGCTGCGCCACTTGCAGCAGTGTTTCACCGGGCAGCGCTTCAACGGTTTGGCCATTTAACTGAAGGCGGATCATTTGCGAGGCGTTCATGGTTGTTTGCCTTTTGGCCGGGATTCCAGTTCTTGCGGGAAATAGCGAATGACGCAGTCGATCGGGTTGGGGGCGGCCTGGCCCAAGCCACAAATGGAGGCATCGCGCATCACTGCGGACAGTTCTTGTAGCAGTAGCACATTCCATTGGGGCTGATTAATCAAGGCCAGGGCTTTGGCCGTGCCAGTGCGGCAGGGGGTGCATTGGCCGCAACTTTCATGCACGAAAAAACGCATCAGATTGCGGGCCATATTCACGGCGCTGTCGGCTTGTGAGAAGACCACAATGGCGGCAGAACCAATGAAGCAGCCGTGGGACTGCAGCGTGTCGAAATCGAGTGGTACATCGGCCAGCACTGCGGGCAATATTCCGCCTGATGCACCGCCCGGCAAATAGCCATAAAGCGTGTGGCCAGTCTGCATGCCGCCGCAGTACTCTGAAATCAGTTCATTCAGGGTAATGCCCGCAGGCGCCAGGTGAATACCGGGTTTGTTAACCCGGCCTGACACAGAAAAAGATCTGAATCCGCTACGCCCGTGTCGACCTTGCGAAGCGAACCACTGTGCGCCCTTTTCAAGAATGACTGGAACCCAGTACAGGGTTTCAAAGTTGTGAACCAGGGTGGGTTTGTTGAACAAACCCACTTGGGCCACATACGGTGGGCGCAGCCGGGGCAGCCCCCGTTTGCCTTCAATCGATTCCAGCATGGCCGATTCTTCACCGCAAATGTAGGCCCCTGCACCACGACGAAGTTCGATCACGGGCATATTGGGCATTGGCGGTTTGGCTTTGAGCAGGGCCAGTTCGTTTTGCAGCATGGACCGGCAGGCGTGGTACTCGTCGCGCAGATAAATGTAGATTGCGCTGGCTTGCACGGCCCATGCGGCGATCAACATGCCTTCCAGAAACTGGTGCGGGTTGCGTTCAAGGTAGGTGCGGTCCTTGAAGGTGCCAGGTTCGCCTTCGTCGATGTTCACCGCCATTAAACGGGGCGCAGTTTGCTCGCGCACAATGGCCCACTTTTTCCCCGCCGGAAAACCTGCGCCACCCAAACCCCGGAGACCGGAACTGGACAGCGTGTCTATGACCGACTCAACTGTGCGTTGCCCCGATACACACGCTTGCAAAAGCTGATAACCCCCAGTGGCTTTGTATTGGGGTTCGCTCGCGCAGTGCGGTGGCAAGGCCTTGGTATGCTGCCCAAACGCCGCTTCCATGATTTGGTGGTGATTGGCCCAGCCCATTTCATGCTGACCCACAGCCACAGCCGGGGCTTGTTCGCAACGACCAATGCAGGGCACAGCTTGAACCCGCACGGTGCTGCCCAGGAGTGTTGGCAATTTTTCGATCAGTTCTTCCGCACCAGCCATGCAGCAAGAAGGGCCATTACAAACGCGCACGGTTAAAGTGTGGTTCACCGCGTTCTTTGACTCGACCACATCGAAGTGGTGATAAAAAGTGGCAACTTCGAATACTTCGGTTTGAGACAGTTTCAGGCACTCAGCGAGTGCGGACAGGTGGGTTTTGGGCAGACAGCCCAAGTGGTCTTGTAACTGATGGAGGTATTCAATGAGCAGGTCTCGGCGGTGTGCACCGGGGCCCAGAATGGCCAGCACTTCTGACATGTCGAGTGCAGCAGCTTGCCGACCTTTGGGTTTTCCGCGTTGTTGTTGCGCAAAGTCAACAGCAGTTGCAATCGGTATGATTGCCCGGTTCATCTTGTCTCCACCTTCTGTTGTTTGCCCTATTAGGCCGTTATTGAACTTACACGGCCCTTTCTAGGACCAGGGGGTTGCGGTGAAGTTCATCGTAAACCTGCGGGTCGATTCGCCGTTAGTGCATTCTGTCAACCCAAGTATGCTGCACTGCGGTAGCATCCTGTTCTTAATATGTTTTTGAAAAATGTGTATGAAAAACAAGCCTTTTGGCATTTTATTGGCGTCTATGTTGGCCTTGATGCTGTCAGCTTGTGCAACGGTTGCACCGCCCGTGGCGCCGTCGCCTGAACCAGTACCGGCCGCCCAGGCTCAAGACCCGGTTGCCCCGAAAACCCGCGAGCCAGTGATTGCCTTGGTATTGGGTGGTGGTGGCGTGAAAGGCTTTGCCCATGTGGGTGTGATCAAGGTGCTGGAAAACCATGGTATTAAGCCCAGCATTGTGGTGGGCACCAGTGCAGGCAGCTTTGTGGGCGCTTTGTATGCCAGCGGCATGAATGCCTACACATTGCAAAGCGTGGCTTTGGGCATGCAGGAGGCCGACATTCGCGACCTGACTTTGAGCAGCCAGGGTTTTTTGATTGGCGACAAACTGCAGCAGTATGTGAATACACAGGTGAAGAACAAAGCCATTCACCAGTTTCCAATACGTTTTGCAGCGGTGGCCACCGACCTTGAAAGTGGTGAGAAAGTGGCGTTCAACTATGGAAACGCGGGGCAGGCGGTGCGTGCCTCGTGCAGCATTCCGAATGTGTTTTTGCCCACTCGAATTGGAAAACGCCAGTTTGTGGATGGTGGTTTGGTAAGTCCGGTACCGGTTTTGACTGCCCGGGAAATGGGTGCCGATGTGGTGATTGCTGTGGATATTTCTGCCAAACCACGCACTGGAGCTGGTGCGATGGGATGGTGGGGGCTGCTGGATCAAAGTATCAATATTCTGAGCCAGCAAGCCATTCGTGCCGAGCTGGCCCGCGCCGATGTGGTGATACAACCCAGCGTTCAGCATGCCGATGCATTGAACCTAGACCAGCGACACGAGTTTTTGCTGGAGGGCGAAAAGGTGGCTCAGAAACTGGTGCCAAAAATTCAGGCCGCCATACAGGGAAGCCGTGAACGGCTGATGGCACAGGCAAACCCGCAGGCACGGCTCTAAATTTTCGCAGTACAATGCCCTGATGACAAAAGAAAAAACAGGGCATGCAGACATGGGTTCGCTGACGGACAAACCCACGATTTTGATCGCTGAAGATCACCCGATGATTTCCATTATGTTGGCTGACATGATTGACCAGCTGGTCAACCACAGCGAAATCATCGTGGTGGAAAGCATGGAAAAAGCCAGAGCGATTCAGGTTCAACCAGACCTGGTCATCGCCGATCTGGATCTTCCCGACTCCAAAGGTGTGAACACCATCAACACCTTCGCGGTGCTGTTTCCCCAATGCCCAAAATTGATTTGTTCGGGTGTGCTGGACAAAAACCTGGCGCGTGAGGCCGAGCGCGCGGGCTATTTTTATGTGAACAAAGCCAGTACTTACCCCGAACTGCTTCGTGCCCTTCAAAACCTGCTGATAGAGGCAGGTGTGCTGGACGAGGTGCCCAAAGGCGTGGAGAAGGCGGCCAATGAATACCATTCCAACATTTATGCCCCGGGATCGGACAAACCCTTGACCTGGAAGCAGGTGGAAATTATGCGCAAAACTGCTGAAGGCTTGTCGGCCAAGGAAGTGGCGCGTGAAATGGACATCAGTCCGGACACGGTGCGGGGGCACATCAAGGAAATATTCTTGCGGCTGGGCGCCAAAAACAAAGGTCAGGCAGTTGATATTTTTATTCGCGCCGAGCGTAAGGCACGTTTGCTCGATTCTTGAACACCCCTGGCTGGGAGGCCTAGATGATCCGTTCGATGCGTTCCATATTTGCTTTGTTTGTGACTTTGTTCCCCGTGGTTTTTACGGGTACGGTGGTGGCCGCAGATTTAAGCGGCATCACCAGCAAAGAGGCGGTAACGGCCTTGCGCACTACGCTTAGCAAGGGAGCTGATGCTGCGGTGGGCAGTTTGGGTAAGGCCGATGGTTTTCTGGGTAACCCCGCGGTGAGAATCAAGTTGCCGGAGTACCTGGAAAACAGCAAGGGGTTGCTGAAAATGGTGGGCATGGGTGACCAGCTCGACCAAATGGAAATCAGCATGAACCGCGCGGCGGAAGCAGCGGTACCGCAAGCCAAAGCCGTGCTGAAAAAGACGATTCAGAACATGACGGTTGAAGACGCCAAACAGGTACTGAGTGGCGGTGATACTGCTGTGACCGACTTTTTCAGAAGCAAATCCCAGGCTGATTTGTACGCCCAGCTTTTGCCGATTGTGAAGGGCAAAACCGCGCAGGTGGGCTTGGCTCAGCAATACAATGCATTGGCCGAGAAGGGCAGTCGCTTTGGCTTGGTGAAGGCGGAAGACGCCAATTTGGAAGGTTATGTCACCAACAAAGCGCTTGATGCGTTGTTTTTGATGGTGGCCGAGGAAGAGAAAGCGATTCGGGCCAATCCGGTTGCGGCGGGTAGCGCCGTGCTTAAAAAAGTGTTTGGGAGTTTGAAGTGAAGAAAATGATTCAACTGGCGGCCTTGTCTGCCGCAGTGGCTTTGGCAGCCTGTTCTGAGCATCATGACCATGGTGCAGAGTCGGGCCACTCTCACGATGCGCCTGTTGCGGTGGAGCAAGCCTCAACTCCCGCACAGGTTCAGAACGGTATTTCGGTTCAGAACGCCTGGGTGCGCCCCACCGTGGGTGAACAAGATGCCACCGGTGCCTACTTGACCATTACCAGCGAGGAGCCCTTGGCTTTGGTGGGCGTGGCCACGCCTGCGGCTGAAATTGCTGAAGTGCATGAAATGAAAATGGATGGCGACATCATGCGCATGCGCATGGCCGAGCGCATTGAAATGAAGGCAGGTGAACCGTTGGAATTAAAGCCGGGTGGCTACCATGTGATGTTGATGGCCTTGACTGCACCGGTAGAGGCAGGTCAGGAAATTGAATTGAGCCTGCAATTTGAAAAAGCCGATGGCAGCAAAATTGAAATGCCGGTGAAGGCGGTGGCAGGCCAGAATGCCGCAGGTGACCACCACAGCCATGGCGGTGGTGATCACAAACATTGAATAATTAAACTCGCTTTAGAAAGCCAGTTTCACACCCACCAGCGCGGAACGCCCACCCAGTGGCGTGTAACCGCGCACGGTGTCCAGCGTGGTGGCTGAAAATGCCAACTCATCCGTCAGGTTTTGCAGGTTGGCAAATACTTCTCCACCTGTATTGCCCCAAGTGAATGCCTTGCCGATGCGCAAGTTCACCAGCTCATAACCCTCTACTTCAACATCGCCCGCACCGGCTTTGCTGTCACTGACCCAAATCAGCTCTGGTGTAACAGTCCAGCCGCTTTGTGTGTAAGCCGCGCTGGCCACCACACGTTGCGGGCTGATGCGAGGCAGGTTGCCGCCTCCATCGGTGCGTTTGCCGCGAACAAGGTCGTATTGAATGCTGGGTTGCAATCGGCCTGCTCCTATGGCGTAGGCGGTTTGATAGCCCAGCTCGATGCCCTGAAATTCCGCGGGCACAGCGGTGAAGTCGAACACTTGAATGGGTGGCTCGCCCGGCGCTTCGATAAATTCGGCATCGGCCCCTGTGCGGCCAATCAAGGCGATGTAATTGCTGTACCGGCTTGCAAACGCAGTGGCATTGAATTTGGATTCTCCTTGCGCCCAAGTGCTGGTCACTTCAACGTGGCGGCCACGTTCTTCCTGCAAATTCGGATTGCCTTTTTCATAGGCATCGGTGGCCACGTGCACGCCGTCGGCGTACAACTCGAAGCTGGAGGGTGCGCGCTCAACGCGAGACAACGAACCACCCAGTGACCAGCCATTGCCGATGGGTGCGGTGTAGCCCAGCGACACTGAACTGGGTGTGAAAGAACGGTTGATGGCGGGGCCAGCGTCGACACCGGCACCTGCGACAGGGCCATTCAAGGGCGACAAACCACTGGTGGCAGCATTCACGTCGACTTGGTCACCACGCAAGCCAAACTCGAACACGCCACTGTTTTCTTGTCCGCGGCTGGCGCGGAAAATTGTGAATACGCCGGTTTGATCGGTGCTGGTGCTGGGCACAAAGGCTTCATCGCCGATCGCCGAGAAGTCGGTTCGCTCAAACTGCAGGCCGGTGCTGGTATTGATGTTCATGCCGGCCATTGAAAATGGCTGCAAAGCAACTTCCACGCGGCCGTCGACACCATCATTTACAAACAGGGTAGCCGGTGCGCCGTCTTCAAATTCCTGGTGTTGGTAATCGGTTTTGGCCAAGCGGTATTTCACTTGCTTGAACGCTGCACCGTTGAAATTTTGCTCGCCTTCCAGTGCGTAGCGTTCACTTTCCATGCCAATGCGTACATCCAGCGATTTCGGCACACCGTATTCGTTGTTGTAACGTTCTGCGGACACGCCAATGTAACCATTGCCGGTTTGAAACGACGCGCCGATTGCAGCGCCATCGGATTTTGAGGACGAGTTTTGTACCCGGCTTCCGGTGACGCCTTCAGGGTCGGTGAAGGTGGGGGTTTCAAGGTCGCGCGTGGTCCGTTTGAAGCCATCGAGGCGAATGCTGACGCCCTGCCCCAAGCCGGCATCGAGTTTGAAGCCGCCTGCTGTTTGGTCGGCTGCGCCTCCACCCAGCAAATTGACTTCGCCCTGAAGGCCTTGCACAGGTTTGCGCGCAATTCGCTGGTCGATCAGGTTGACGACACCGCCTACCGCATTGCCACCGTAAGCCAGCGCCGCGGGACCCCGAAGAATTTCAACCTGGTGCAATGCAAAAGGATCGACTGGCAAGGCGTGGTCGAAGCTCAGTGCAGATACATCCACCGTGGCGGCTGAATTGCGCAGAATCTTGATCCGATCCGCGTCTTGGCCGCGCACGATCGGGCGGCTTGAGTTGGGACCAAAACCAGTGGCCGACACACCGGGTTGATAGCGCAGTGCCTCGCCCACAGTGCTCGCACCGTTGGCATTCAGCTCATCGGCTGTGATGATTGAAAAGGGTTTGGTGATGGATTCGGGCTGCTCGGCCGTGCCTGTGACCACCACGGACTCGAGCACAGATTTAGGCAAGGCGTTTTGGGCCAGGGCCTGGGTTTGCGCAATAAAAAGCAAGCTGGCCAGTGCAACTGCACGGCGCTGAAATTGAGATTGGTTCATGTTCATTTCCTGAAGTACAGCACGCCGCTGCCCTGCCTTGTGTTGAATACACAAGGACAAGAGCTGCGACACAAAAATTAAATGGGGTTGTTTGCTTCAGGAAAAACGGGGTGGGTCGCGCACTCGAACGCGTTGCGTGAACAGGGTATTGCGTGGCGCTGTAACTGCACTGATTTGAATGCCCAGTTGGGCAAGAATGGGCAGTGCACAGCCGCTGGGTGGATTGGACACTGCAGCCTGTGCAGTGGCCAGACCATCGAACAACAGGCAGGAATGCAGCAAATCGCTGGCAGCAGCATGCTCGTTGTGATGGTGCACGTGGCCGTGCAGCAATTCGGCCTGCAGCGTGTCCCGATGCTCAATGCTGTGGGCAAGACCTGCCCAATGCGTGACCAAAACGGCCAGCGCGATCAGCATGTGTTGGAACCAGCGGGTGTGCATTGGGTAGATCACTTCGAGTAACTGCGATTTGTGTAGTTTAGCAAACCTGTCAAGCGGGGCTGGTGTGGTTCACGGTGATGGGTGCCCGGCCTTGCGCCGCATTTCTGCCAGGCGTTTGTCTTTCAGGGTCCAGATGTCACCAATCCAGGTCTTGAATCGATTTTTGAATTCAAGGTCGTTGCGGAAGTCGCCCGCAATCATGTCGGCAGGAATGGGCAAAATTTCAATGTGTACCTGCATATTGGGTTGTTTGCCACACAGCCAGCTCCAGGTGATGTTGCCTTGGCTTGGTCCATACGCAATGGTGACATTGACCATGCCTTCAAATTGTTCGCCCATGGCGTTGAGCGAGGCAGACAGGCCGCCGTACTTCGGGCCCAGCAGGTTGGTGTAGGGTGATTTGGTTTTGGCCTTTTTGGCAGTGGTAAAGCGGGTACCTTCCAGAAAGTTGATCACGGTGACCGGGCTTTCCTTGTAAACCTCGCAGGCTTTGCGGGTGGTTTCCAGGTCCTGGCTGGCCAGCACAGGGTTGCGCGCAATGGCGGCGCGACTGTGGCGTTTCATGAAGGGAAAGTCCATGGCCCAACACACCACGCCCACAATGGGAACCCAAATCAGTTCTTTTTTCAGGAAAAACCGGCCAAAAGGTGCGTGGCCGTGAAGCACATCGAACAACACCACAATGTCGGCCCAAGCCGTGTGGTTGCTGACAACCAGATAACTGCTGTGCGGTTTGAACTTGCCATGAATTTCAACCTGCCCTTGCTGGCCATGCAGCAGTTTGTACAGTTGCTTGTCCGAGCCCACCCACCAAGTGGCAATTTGCACGCAGCAATTGGATGCCACGCGTTGCACACGGTACACCGGCACAAGGCGCAGCATGATGAAGGGAAACATCACGATGAACCAGAAGGTGATGCACAGGCTCATCAAGGTGACGGTGAGTACACCGATGATGGGAGCGGGAAGAATTTTGGACAATGGCACTTTGGGGATCCGGGGCGTTGTAGCTTTGGGGGCTGTTCAATCAAACAGCCCGGATCTTACCCCAGAAACCCTTAAACACCCAACAGGCCGGTGACCACGTCCACGGGGTAAATTCCTTGTGGGGTGATTCGGTTGGCACCATCGGCCACCTCAAAAGCGGCGGACAAAGTTTCGGAGCCGCCGCGCTCAAGAATGGTGCTGACTGCCCAGTATTCACAAGTGGTTTTGTCCTCGGCTACACGCAGCACGCTGTAACCGCGTTCCGTCACGTTCACGTGCTTGATGTGCGGGCTGGTCAGGCGAATGGCCTGAATGATCTGGTTGGGCAGATCCAGGCCGGGTGAGGTCACCGAAGTCACCACAAACTCGGTGGCCACGCTGCCTTGCCCGGTGATTGGGTTGTAGCCGCCCACCACATCGACAGGCTGGTTGGGGTTGTCGGTGATGTCAGCTACCCAGCTGGTGTGCACGTCGCCGGTCAGAATCACCACGTTGTTGATGGCTTCGCCGCCATCGTCACCCCGCAGGGCATTGATGATGCGCTGGCGCTCGGCGCTGTAGCCGTCCCAAGCGTCGCCATTCAGACCCGATGGCGCAAGCAGCTCGCCCAATTGCGCCGGTGCGGGATTATTCAAACCGGGCTTGATGATCCACTGGTGAAACACAACCTGGTTGCCAATCAGCTTCCACTGGGCTTGCGATGCACGCATGCCGTTGATCAAAAAGTTGTACTGCTCTTCACCAATCATGGTGCGGTCGGGTTGGCTGGCCACGCCGTCGGTGGGGTTTACGGGTGTTGCAGCCTCAATGTCGCGGTCAAACAGGCGGGTGTCGAGCAAGAACAGGTCCACCATGTCGCCAAACTGCACGCGGCGGAAAATTTTCGCGCGGTTGCCGGGCTCCGGCAGGCGAATCGGCATCCACTCGTCGTAGGCGCGCTGGGCAAATCCCTTGCGTTCTTCCCACACGCCTTCCGCACCCTCGGTGTGGTTTTCAGCGCCGTCGCGGTAGGAGTTGTTGGTGGACTCGTGGTCATCCCAAATCGTGATGAACGGGAAGCGCTGGTGCAGCTTCTGCAGGTCTTCATCGCGCTTGTATTGCGCGTGGCGGGTGCGGTAGTCGGACAGCGTGATTATTTCTGTCGCCGGTTCGTACTCGCGCACATTGCCGTACTGGCCGGTGCCGTATTCGTAAATGTAGTCGCCCAGGTGAATGATGGCGTCGATGTCGTCGCGCTCGGCCAGTTTGGCATAGGCATTGAAAAAGCCATGCGCCAGGCTGGAGCAACTAACCACACCAAAATTCAAGGGTCGTTTGTTGCCTGCTGCGGGCGTGGTGCGGGTGCGGCCAACCGGGCTGGTTTTGCCGTTGCTGCGGAATTGGTAGAAATACACCGTGTCCTGTTCAAGACCGTCGCAAATCAGTTTCACGGTGAAGTCTTGTGCCGAGGAGGTTTGAAAGTCCGTGGACTTCACAAACATGGTCAATGCTTCGTCTTTGAACACATCCACGCGGCCAGCAATGGTGCGGTCTGTGTTCTCCGGTGTGATTCGGGTCCACAGCACCACGCTGTCGAATGCAGGGTCGCCACTGGCCACACTGTGCAAGAACTGCACATTCTGCGTGGAGGTTTCTTCATTCGGTGTGGTGCGGCCATCGGTCAGGCCGTTGTTGTTGTCACTGCCACAACCTTGCAGCAGGCTTAGCCCACCCACTCCGGCTGTGCCCAGTCCCAAACCTTTCAAAAAGAAGCGGCGTGTAATGCCAGGGCGTTTTTGAATTCGACTGCGTTTGCGGCGTGGACCTGACATGGCGGTATTCCTGAAAGTGTTTTGAGTGTGTTTGTTATGCGTTGGGCAGGGTGTCGGGAATCATCAGTTCGTAGAGCATGCCCAAACCAAGGCCATAACCGCCTTGCAGGTTGGGGCCTCCCCGGTCGCTGGTGAAGTACATGCGCTTGCCATCAGGGCTGAAGGCAATGCCTGCGATTTCGGATTGGTCTTGCCCCACAATTTGCAACAGGGGTACCAGCACGCCGTCGGGGTACACCACAACTACTTGCATGTCACCGCCGTCTTCGGCCACCAGTACTTCGCCAAATGGCGTCATGGTGATATTGTCCACGCCAGACAAAATATTGTTGGGGGCTGTGGCGGTGGCCATGTCGTAGACCACTTCGATGGTTTGGGCAGTGGTATTCAACATCCAAAGCCGATCATCGCCTTTCGTGGCGAAAAATACGCGGTCGTTTTGGTACCAAACACCTTCACCACCGTCAAACGCAGCAGTTTCAGGCAATCGGTTGTCCATTTGGGGTGCGTTGGGGTTGGCTGCATTCACCCAGCTGTAGCGCACGGGGCCGTTCAACGCGTCGGCTACATCCCCTTCCACTTTCAACACCTGTAGCAAACCCTGATTCATGTTGGCGCGTTCTGCACCCGCCGGCCAGTCGCCCGCAGTGGGCACCCAGCGGTAGAACCGGCCATCGGGCATGTCTTCGGTCATGTAAAACACGCGGCGTTCGCTGTCGATGGCCACGGCTTCATGGCTGAACATGCCCAATGCTGGAAGTGGGCGTGCAGCTTGGATACCGAATGGATCGCATTCCCACACCAGGCCTGTCGGAATTTCCTCACAGCTGAGCCAGGTTTTCCAGGGTGTTATTACGCCTGCGCAGTTAAATGTGGTGTTGCGTAATATGCGGTAGCTGTCTTCAATCGTACCGTCCGGGCCAAACACCAACGCGCTTGCACCACCCAGGCCGGGCACCAGTGCCTCTAGCGGATTGGTGATGGGAGCCAATTGAGGAACCTGAAAACCAAGGGTGCCAACGCCGGGTACTTCACTGTTGGAGCAGTAAATCCAGCCGCCATCTTCGCGCGGCACCACGCCGCCGCCATCATTGAAGATATGCCAGGGGGTCGCGCCCGGTGCGGGCGGCAGACTATTGATGGCGACCACGCGAGTCGAAAAGCCAGCCGCGGTGCGCACGCCGTTGGCATCGGGTTCGCCCAGTGGGCCGATATTACGGAAGCGAAACTGGTTGTTGCTCAGTGCCGTTCCACCAAACCTGTTTGTTTCAGAGGCGCCCACGCGACCCCCGGTTGAGCCCAAAGGGTTGTCTGAACTGCCGCAGCCCGCCATCCACGGCAGCGCGCTGGCACTGGCACCGTAAAGGAATGTTTTAAGCAGATTGCGTCGGCGAACGCTGGGGAGCAAAGCGGGTGAAAACGACATGGCGGGCATCCAGATTGAACAACATCAACCTGTAATACCCGCCAAACTGAATTTTGGTTTCCGAAGCGGTCTTCAGTGTGACGATTCACCAAGTTGTCACACTGAGGTGCAGCACTTCAGGTTTTGAAGTAAGACACCGCCCGCTGCAGGTCCTCTGACATGCTTTCCACCTGACGGGACTGGCCCTCAAGCTGCATGCTCGCCATTTTCAATTGTTCGGACAAGGCAGAAATATCGCTGACCCGCTCGGAAATGTCCATGCTTGCAGCTTCCTGTTCCTTGGTCGAGTTGGCCACAGCCAGCGCATATTCAACGGACTGCTCGAAGTGTTGAACAATTTCCTGAAGACCACCCATGAGCTTGTCGGCATATTGCATGTTTTCGCTCATGTGCTCGCCTACCTGCTCCACCGATTTATTGGAGCGCTCGGAGTAGGTGCAAATTTCACCGATCAAGGTGCGAATTTCATCCGTGGCAGTAGCAGTATTTTGCGCAAGGGTGCGCACTTCATCGGCCACCACTGCAAAGCCACGGCCTTGCTCACCAGCGCGGGCCGCTTCGATTGCGGCATTCAAGGCGAGAAGGTTGGTCTGCTGGGCAATGCCCTGAATGACGGACACAATGCCGTTGATTCGGTCAGAGCGTTCCACAAGCCCCGCAATTTCCTGGGTGGTGGTTTGCATTTGACCCGCCATATCGTTCATTTTGCCTTGCAGGGTTTGCATCAAGGCCATGCCACTTTTCGCCGTATCGGCCGATAACTTGGCCTGCACTTCGGTTTTGTGCGCGTAGTCCGAAATGGACTTGGCGCTGGCGCTCATCTGCTCTACGCTGACCGCTGTGGCATTGGAGCTGTCGGCCTGTTTTTCTGCAGAACCCGACAAACCCGATGCCACATTCACCAATTCACTGGAGGCGGTTTTAAAAGTACCGCAGGCTTGCGATACTTGGTTGATGATTTCCCGCAAACGTACCTGCAGTTGCTGCATGCCGTCCATCAGCGAGCCGCTTTCGCATTTCGGAACGGATTGAGTCAGGTTGCCTTGCGCCATGGTCACCACCACATTCAGCGCCTTGGCGGGTTCACCACCAATTTGCTTGCGCAGCGAGGCCGCCACCATACCCACTGTAATGCCGCACAACAGCACAATGGCCACACACACAATGCCAATGGTCACCAGCGCGTTCTGGAACACAGAATCGCCTTGGGCTACCGCGGCTTCCATGGTGCTTTTCACACTCGAGTTCAAGGCATTCATGGCGTTGTCAATTTGCTGCTCCAGCGGATCGCCTTCGCCCAGTAAGACCAGGGTTGCTGCCTGTACTTCGCCTAACTCGGATTGTTCTATGACCTTCTGGTATACCTTGTGCAAAGCTGAGTTGTCGGTGTTGATGGTTTCGATCAGCCCACGTGTTTCACCCGCGGGCGCGCTGGCCAGCATGCTTTGGCCCAGCAAATCGATCTCGGCATCCAGCGCCAACATGCGTGATTTGGCCAAATCAAACCGCTCTTGCTCATCGGCAAGAATCACGTTGCGGGCTTCGCGCGCCAGCAGCGCGGATTTACTGCCCAGGTTAGACACCTGGGTCAACAGAGAAACCTGCTTTTCCGTGTTTTCCTGATTGAACTGGTTCAAGGCATGAATTTGATAAACAGCAAACACACTCAATGCGAGCAAGGCCGCAATGGGTATGCCCATGACAATACCCAGCCGAACATTCAGGCTGGTATTGATGATTTTGTTCATAAAGGTGGAAGACATAGTTACTTGCTCATGGAAGGGCTTGAACATTCACGCCGATAGTTAACGTACCAATCGCTTTGCCGCCATCCATCACAGGTACGGACACTTGCGAAACCACTGCGCCAGAGCTTTCATCCTTTTTTGCACGGGCAATGTAGTCATCGCCTTTGCCGTCGGCCCACGCCTTCACGAACTTGGGCTCATCGCCTTGCCAGTAGTCTGAAGTCATGGCGCTGATGGCCACGTTGGCACCCTGGTTGTCGGTCAAAATGGTCTCAGTGAAATAGGGCTTCGCTTTTTCAGCCGCCAGCAGCACTTTTGATACCGGGCTTTCCATCATGGCTTTGCCCTCTGGCAAACCGCCCGATGCGGCAATCCATTTGCCGTCCATTGTCTTGATGGCGTCCAGCGTCAGCCCTTTTCCGTTTTGGGCCTTCACAGCGGCAATCACCTCGGGTTTGGCGGCAATCGCTTTGATTTCAGGCAATACATCATTGGCGGTGCCTGCAAACACGGCGCTGCCTGTGGTCAGAATGAAAGTGGCCAAGCTGGCCTTTGCGAAAGACTGGAATCGGTTCATGTGCTGTGCTCCATTGGATTGAGCATGGGTCTCAATCGGTTGATTGTTAAATTTTTTCCACCACAAGGGGGATGTATCTAGGTTAAGGATTTGATTCTCAATGCAATTTGTTAATAAACAGTGGGAATAGGCCTTACTAAAATTCGTTGGTCAAAATGGAGGGGGGGAATAAGGGTAAACCCTTGCATCTATTCATGGCTAGACACAACAGTTGCGTAGAACAAGGGTTGGCGCTATGTTTAGACTGGTAACGACTGTTGCGCAAATAAAAAAGGGGAAAAAATGAAGAAATTGATGCTTGCTGCTTCCGCAGCTGTTGTATTGGCAGGTTGTGCTGCTGGTGGTATGTTTGGCCCGGCCCCGAAAGACGGTGAACTGGCCCAGCCCACCGATTACAAATCATGGCCTGTATTCCTGGCCGGAATCGAAAAGCCCACCGGTCACATTCGTGACATTTACATCAACCCCACCGGTGCCGCAGCCAAGAAAGGCGAAGCCTTTGCCAACGGCACTGTTAGCGTGATGGAAATTTACAAAGCCAGCAAAACCGGCGACAAAATGACCAAGACTGGTCTGGAAAAAGTGTTCGTCATGTACAAGGGTAACAACTGGGGCAGTACTGCACCAGAGGGCATGAAGACTGGCGATTGGGTGTATGCCGCGTTTGAGGCAAATGGCCAACCAGCCAAAGTGGATTACGCCACCTGCCGTGGTTGCCACCTGCCATTGGCCGACAAAGACTACATTTTCCATTACGACAAGTACTTTGACACGCGCAAGAGCGCCCAGATTCTGGACGGTCATGCAGGCAAAGTAGCAATGTCTGTTGAAGAAGCCCACTTGGCCGCCTTGGTAAGCAAGTAAACCTCTGGGTTTTTCAATACAATAAAAAGCCACCCAAGGCCGGGTGGCTTTTTTGTTGGGGTATGCCATGCGCATTGTGCGTTTCACTTTGTTTGCCTTGTTCGCATTTGTCCTGTTGGGGCTTGGTGCACTGGTTTTCTTGGTGAACTCATACCCCGCAGTTCAATTTCCAGACCCATTGAAACAAAACCCTGCCACCGGTGTGCGAACCCTGTTTTTGGGAACATCGTCCATGGCATGGACCGATGGACAAAGCACCTGGCTGGTGGACGGGTTTTTCTCGCGTCAACCTTTGTCCGAGGTTGCTTTCACCCGTTTGAAAGTGAATGAAACTCAGGTGGGTGCGGTGGCCACGGAAATGTTCAAGCGCCTGAACATGCCCAGTGTGCTGAGTGGCATCCTGGTGGCGCATTCGCATTACGACCATTCCATGGATGCACCGTTTCTGGCCAAACAATACGGCGCGCGGGTGGTGGGTTCAGAATCGACCCTGCAAATAGCCAAAGGGCAAGACTTGCCCAACACGCAAATGGAAGTGGTGCCGGGTGGCGGCCGCGTGAAACTGGGCGAGTTCGACATTCAGTTAATTCAGTCTGCCCATGCGCCCACAGGTTTCACGGGTGGGTTCAACAGCAAACCCGTTTATCTTCCTGCCCATGCCTTGCAGTTTAAGGAAGGAATCAGCTATTCCTTTGTGGTGTCCCATCCCAGCTTGGGGTCTGGGCCATTCGCCCTGATTCAGCCCAGTGCCGGTTATGTCGAAGGTCAAAACAAAGGTGTTTCTGTGAAGCATGTGTTTTTGGGCATGGGTGGTTTGGGTAAGTTAAGCGACGCCTACATTGAGAACTACTGGCAGGAAATGGTCGTGCGTACACAAGCAAAGCATGTGTACCTGATTCACTGGGATGACTTCACACAGCCCCTCATTAAAGAGGGTGACCCGGTTGCCTTAAAACCCATGCCCAAGTTGCTGGATGACCTTCCAAGGTCCCTTGAATTGTTAAACATGTTTTCAGAACGCGATCGGGTAACCCTTCATGTGTTGGATGCGTGGCAAATGGTCAATTTTTGATCACAGTTTTGGGCGTTTACGTGCATACTAAAACCGCATGCAGCGTGGCATGTATTTCCAGCGCCATTCGCTGAACTGTAAGCAATTTATGCCAAACCCCATTAGTCTGCACACGGAAGTCAACAAGAAAAACTTTGCGGATCTGTTTCACAACGAGGTCACAGCATGGTTGGTGTTGGTGCTTTCTATCGTCATCACCGCCCTTGGTTGGGTATTGTCCAGCCAGGCCATTGAAAAACGGGCCAACGACAGATTTTCATTTGAGGTTCGCGACGCCCAAGAGCGCATTCAGAGCCGGATACACCAATACGAACAAATGTTGCGCGGCGGCGTGGCTTTTTTTGACGCTCACACTACTGTGAATCGGGAACATTGGCGCGTTTACGTCGCCTCGCTTGACCTGCAGCGCGAGTTGCCCGGGGTGCAGGGTTTTGCTTTCGCAGAACGTGTAGAGCCAGAAGCGTTACAGCACTATGAAAACCGTGTTCGCGCTGAGGGATTCCCCGACTACTCGGTGACGCCCGCTGGTGAGCGCGAGGTGTATTTCCCGATCACCTTGATTGAACCTTTTGACGAACGTAACCAGCGTGCGTTTGGGTATGACATGTTTTCCGAGCCCACGCGGCGCGAAGCGATGCGCCGTGCCATGGACACCGGACAGCCCACTGTATCGGGTTTGGTGCAGCTAAAGCAGGGAGACGAAAGCCACCCGGCGGCAGGCTTTCTGATTTATTTGCCTGTGTACACCAAAGGTGTGGATCTAAGTTCCGTTAATTCACGCCGGCAGGCCATTCGAGGCTTTGTGTACAGCCCCTTCATTGCTTCTGATTTAATGCGGAACGTGTTGGGCAATGAAAAGATACCCTTGAACTTTCAGTTGTATGACACCGAAAACCAGGTGCCGGAATCTTTGATTTATGACTCCGCCTTGGGTGCTGACAATACGCCGCCGCGAGCTCAACCATTTGATCACACCCATGCTGTGATCGTCCCCATCGAGTTGTCGGGACGAACCTGGACCGCCCGGTTTGAAAGTACCCCGGACTTTGACCAGAATGTTCACAATGCCTTGCCCAATCTGATTTTGTTGGCTGGTGGCGTGATCAACGTACTGCTCTTTCTGACAATTTACGCGTTTGTACAGCAGCGAAAACGTGAGAGTGCCAGCAAGGAAAAAAGCCAGTTTCTGGCCAATATGAGCCATGAAAT